>NZ_JBEOXS010000016.1:0-141658 GCF_040296705.1 Streptomyces sp. NPDC002055 | reverse complement strand
CAGGTCCCGTACGCGGCGGAGGCAGCGGCGACGGCGGCGTCGACCTCGTCGACGGAGGCGAGGGCGACCCGGGTGGTCTGTACGCCCGTCGCGGGAGACCACGGCGGCGATGCCGCAGTCGCCCTGCGCGGCGGCCCGCAGCGCGGCGGCGGCGCCGGTGCTGGCCCCGAAGCAGCCGACCGGGACGCCCCCGTAGCGGCGGCGCAGCAGCGCGACCGCCCCGAGGAGCCGGCGGGAGAGGGTCTCGATGTCGAAGACGTTGGCCCGGTCGAGCTCCTCCTCGGGCGTGAGCAGATCGAAGAGCAGCGTGCCCAGGCCCGCGTCGTTGAGGGCCGTCGCGACGCTCCGGTTGCGCGGGCTGCGGCGGCTGCTGCCGCTTCCGTGGGCGAACGCGACGAGGCCGCGCGCGCCCTCGGGGACCGTCAGATCACCGGTGAGCCGGACCCCGTCGGCGTCCACCCCGATCTCCCTCCGCGTCGCGGCGGGCGCGACCCCGGGCGATGTCGCGGGTGCCCCGTCCGGCGTCGCGGGCGCCCCGTCCGGTGCGGTGGCGTTCGGCGCGGTGGCCTCCGGTGCGGCGGCGCTCGGCGCTGTGGCGTTCGGTGCTGCGTCCTGTGCGGTGGCGTCCGGTGGACGGTCCGGTGCCGTGCCTCCGGGGGCGGGCTCCCGGGCCGCGTCGCCGGGGCGATCCGGGCCGGTGTCTGCTCCGGTACCGGCCGCGGTGTCGGCTCCGGTGTCTGCTCCGGTACCGGCTCCGGTGTCCGGGGCCGCTCGGGCTAGGAGGTCGACGACGTCCCGGTCCGGGGTCTGGGAGAAGTCCTGGTACCACTCGCCGACCGCGTAGAACGCGCTCGGTGTGGAGAGGCACACCAGTTCGTCGGCCTCGGAGCGGAGCGCGGCGGCGGCGTCCGGGGGCGCCACGGGAACGGCCAGGACCACCCGGGCCGCGCCGTGCGCCCGCGCGACCCGGCAGGCGGCGGACGCCGTCGCGCCCGTCGCGATGCCGTCGTCCACCACGATCGCCGTCCGGCCCGCCAGGGGGATCTGCGGGCGGCCGCCGCGGAACCGCCGCGCCTGCCGCTGGAGTTCCGCCTCCTCGGTCCGCTGGACTTCGGCCAGATCCGCCTCGTCGACCCGGCTCATCCGGATGATGCCGTCGTGCACGACCCGCACACCGCCCTCGCCGATCGCGCCGAAGCCGAGTTCCCGGTGGTAGGGGACGCCGAGTTTGCGGACGAGGATGACGTCCAGCGGTGCGCCCAGCGCGCGGGCGACCTCGGAGGCGACGGGCACGCCGCCCCGGGGCAGCCCGAGGACGACGGGGTGTTCGGTGCGCAGATGGTCCAGCTGCCCGGCGAGCCGGCGCCCGGCCTCCGCGCGGTCGGCGAACCGCATGATGCACCTCCAGCCCGGGAGACGACGCCCCGCAGGACTGGGTACCCAGAAGACTGGTACGTATCGAATCAATACGAAATGCGGCGAAGATGCAACCGGGTGGCGGCAGCACAGCCCGGCGCCGGCCGGGAACCGGCTCAGTCCTCCAGCGCGGCCCGCACCCGGGCGGCCGTCTCCTCCGCCTCGGCCCCGTCCGCGTACCGGCCGCGGGGCCAGAAGAATCCGCGCAGCCCGTCCTTGGGGTTGCGGGGCACCACATGGACGTGGAAGTGCGGCACGGACTGGCTGATCCGGTTGTTGGCGGCCACGAACGACCCGGCCGCGCCCATGCCCCGCTCCACGGCGCCCGCGATCCGCTGCACCCGGAGGAAGAACGGCCCCACCTCCGCGCCCGGGAGATCGCCGAGCGTCTCGCTGTGGCGGCGCGGCACCACCAGCGCGTGCCCCGGGAACAGCGGCCGGGCGTCCAGGAACGCCACCACGGTCTCGTCCTCGAAGACCCGGTGGCTGGGCACCTCACCCGCGACGATGGCGCAGAAAACGCAGTCCACGCCCCAAGTGAACCGCTCCCTCGCCGCCTCCGCCGGGCTTTTCGTCCGCACGCCGGTTCCCGCTGGCCGGGTGGGGCGTACCGGGAGCACTCTGGAGGCATGGAGAACGTCGCGAGCGCCCCCGAGCAGGACGTACCGGTCGTGGTGGCACCGTTCGACAGCGACAGCCGGTACCGGCTGGTGCATCTGCGCGGGGTCGGCTGGGAGCCGCTGGAGCGCGAGGAATTCGACGTGCGGGTGCGCCAGGTCTTCCCGGACGTCGACTTCGACGATCCGGAGCAGGTCCACTGGACCGACCGGCCCGGCGAGTGGCCGAAGTGGCACCCCGGGGAGGCCTGACGGGAACCACGGCGGCCGTCCCGTCCGTCCTTGAGGAGCAGGTGCCGCGGGGTGTCACGAGCGGCCTACCGAGGGGAGGGACCGACCGGCATCCGGGCCATGACGGGGACGGCATCCGACAGCGGAGGCCGTCCTTTCGTTCCACGCCCCGCGTCCCGCATCCGACCCGGGCGGATCATGCCCGTTCGGGCGTGATGTGACCTCGGGCGATTCCTTTCGCGCTCCATTGAGCACAGAGCGGTCTTCGTCCGTGATTGAGAGTGGGCGCGCGAATGACCGGGACGTGGTGGAGCGGAGGTGGGCGGCATGATGCCGGAGCGGGCGGGCAGCGCCAGTGGGGATGAGCTGGCCGTGCCGATGGCATGGCTGTACGCCGAATACGTCGCCGACGAGGTGCTCCGGCAGGCCGAACTGATGCAGCCCACCACCCTGGAGTTCCGGGCCGGGCGGGACGCCCTGGCGCTGACGGCCTTCCTCTCGGGCGGTGCGCAGCTGTCGGGGGCCGGTGTGGTGTCGCAGCTGGAGCACTGGTGCGATCTGACGGCGGCGGCGGAACCGTGGCACAGCTGGTGCTCCCGCCGCCTGCAGTACCTCCACCGGGAGGAGCAGGCGATCGGGCGCACCGGAGCGGATCTGCCGTTCGCCCGGGCGGCGTGGCGGCGGCTGGTCGAGACCGAACTGCTGTCGGCGGACGAGGACTACGACGCCGGCACCTGGGAGGGTGCCGACGTCGACGAGGACCCGGCCCCCACCGTGTGGACCCCGGCCTGGCAGCTCGGGCTCCCGCTGGCCAGCCTGGCCCTGCAGATGTTCTGACGGGAGGCGTTCCGGCGGGAGGCGTGCCGGTTGGACGTGTGCCGGTTGCAAGCGTTCCAGTTGGAGGCGGCAGGCGTCCGACGGCAGGCACCCCGTCCGGCGTCCGGCGTCCGGCGTCCCACCGGAGGTTTACCCGGGCGGGAGTCCTCCGCCGGGAGCGCCGCTCCTGAGCGGGCTCAGCCCGTCGCGAGGTCCACGATGCGCTGCACCAGATCGGGGTAGGTCCAGTCCGCGCCGCCGCCCGCGAGCGGCAGCAGGCTCATCGCTGTCAGGCCCGGGAGGGCGTTCACTTCGAGGCACATCGGCTCACCGGCGGCGTCGCAGCGGAAGTCGGTGCGCGAGTACGCGTCGCCGCCGAACCCCAGTGCCCGGTGCGCGCGCAGCGCCGCCTCCTGCAGCCGGGAGGCCAGGGCGTCCGGGATGCGTGCCGGACAGACTTCATTGGCCGCCCCGGGCTGGTACTTGGCCGCGTAGTCGAACAGCGGTGTCGTCAGCTCGATCTCGATCACGGGCAGCGCCCGGTCGCCGACCACGGCCACCGTGAACTCCCGCCCCGGCAGGAACGGCTCCACCAGCAGCTCTCCGGCGCCGGCGTGCACCTCGGCCGCGACCCGCGCCAGCTCCGGCAGCGAGTCGACCCGGTGGACCGCCACGCTCGAACCGTCCGCGACCGGCTTGGCCACCACCGGTCCGGCCTCCACCAGCCGTCGTACGTCCCGCGGCACCTCGGATTCCCCGGACGGCCACAGCACCCGCTCGGCCACCGGGACGCCCGCCGCTCCCAGGACGGCCTGTGCCCGGCCCTTGTGCCACGCGGCCGCGCAGGCCGCGCTGCCCGCGCCGGTGAAGGGGACTCCGGCCATCTCCAGCAGCGCCTGCACATGCCCGTCCTCGCCCCAGCCGCCGTGCAGCGCCAGGAACACCAGCTCCGCATCGCGCAGCAGTTCCAGGACCGGGCCGCCGGTCAGGGCGGTGTGCATCCGCTCCCGCAGCCGGTGGCGGTCCGCGAGGGACGGCGGTTCCTTCCCGACCTCGAACGCGTGGACGGCGTCACCGGGTCGCAGCGGTCCGGCAAGGACCGGCTCCGCGGCCGCCGGGTCGACGAGCACCACCTCGTGGCCCCGCTCCAGCAGTGCCCCGGCCACCGAGGAGCCGGAGGCCAGGGAGACGTCTCGCTCCGGGCTCTCTCCACCACACAAGATCACAACGCGCATACGGGAATTCTGCCGCACTCCCCCGGCCGGCGCCCGCACTGGCGTCCGACCGTCCGTGCCCGCAGCGCTCCGTACCCCATGGCCCGTACCCCATGACGTACCAGGGTGCCGGTCACCTGCTCTGGACGCCCGGCCGCCTGACACCCGACACCGGCCCGCCCCACTCCCCGCACCCCAGCACCGGGAACCCGGGGCGCCGTGCGGACCGTCAGTCGGGCAGCCCCAGCTCCCGCAGCGCCGACCGGGCCGCCAGGTGGCCGCACATGCCGTGCGCGCCCGCGCCCGGGGGCGTCGCCGCGGAACAGAGGAAGACGCCCGGGATGCCGGTGCGGTACGGGTCCGGGGTGATCCGGGGCCGCCGCAGCGCCAGTTGGAGTGCGGTGCCGGCCCCGCCGATGACGTCGCCGCCCACGCAGTTGGGGTTGTACACCTCCAGGTCGGCGGGTGACCGGACGAAGCGCGCGACGACGCGGTCCCGCAGCCCGGGCGCGAAGCGTTCGAACTGGGCGAGGACCGCCTCCGTCGCGTCCCCCCGGTAGCCGTGCGGGACATGCGCGTACGCCCAGACGGGACGGACGTCCCCGGCCGACCGCCCGGGGTCGGCCAGGTACTGCTGGGCGACGAGGACGAACGGCCGTTCCGGCATCCGGCCGCGGCCGGTCTCCCGTTCGGCGGCGGCGACTTCCTCCAGGGTGCCGCCGAGGTGGACGGTTCCGGCGCGGCGGCAGACCTCGTTCCGCCACGGCACGCCGCCCTCGACCGCGAGATCCACCTTGAACGCGGCCGGGCCGTACCGCCAGTCGCGGTAGGCCCGGCGCACCCGGGGCGGCAGCCGGTCGCCGGCGAGGTCCACGACGGCGCGCGGGGAGAGGTCCAGCAACACCGTTCCCACCGGGGGCAGTTCGGCCAGCGAACGCACCCGCACGCCGGTCTCCACGGTGCCGCCGAGGTCGGCGAGGAGTGCGGCCAGGGCGTCGGTGACCGCCCGCGAGCCACCGCGGGCGGCCGGCCAGCCGGTGCGGTGTCCGGCGGCGGTGAGCAGCAGCCCGACGGCGGCCGTCAGGGGGTGGTCCAGCGGGCCGAGGGTGTGGGCGGCGGCACCGGCCCAGAGGGCGCGGGCCTCCTCGGTGCGCCACCGGCGGGCGACCGCGGTCGCCGGGAGCAGCGCCCGGCTGCCGAACCGCGCCAGTGCCACGGGGCGGGCGGGCACTCCGAGCACCGGCCGCAGCACATCCTGGATCAGCCGTTCGAGGTCGGTGGCGAGCGGGGCGAACAGCCGTTGCCAGGCAGGCCCGTCCGTACCCAGTCCGACGGCCGTCTCGGCGGCGGAGCGCACCAGCGCCGGGGCCGCACCCGAGTCCAGCGGATGGGCCAGCTCGACCTCCGCCCGTCGCCAGAGCAGCCCGTACCGCTCCAGGCGGAGCGAGCGGAGGAACGGGGAGAGCGGACCGAGCGGGTGGACGGCCGAGCAGTGGTCGTGCAGCAGGCCGGGGACGGTGAGTTCGCCCGAGCGCGTCCCGCCGCCGATCGTCGGGGCTGCTTCGAGGACGGTGACCCGCAGGCCGGCGCGGGCGAGGGTGACGGCGGCGGCGAGCCCGTTCGGCCCGGCGCCGACCACGATCGCGTCGGTTGTCATGGGCCCCGGGCCTCCCTCCGCCCGCGGCGTCGCCGGACCCGACGCCCGGCGCCCCGGAGGGGGTGGCCCCGGCGGGCTCGGCGGCCACACCTCCGAGGGTAGCGAGCACCTCGCGCCCCTCGGGGGTCACGGCCGGTGGGCCCGGGGAGCAGCCCTGCGGGTCACCGTCCTCGAAGCAGCCCCTGGATCCCCGAAGCCCCGGCCGCCTGCCCGCCTGCCCGCCTGCCGCAGACCGTCCGACGGAACGACCCTCGTGAACGATGCGCGCCGGGGGCCGTCGAGGACCTGAGGACGGCCATCACAAGCGGTGCGCGGCCGTGAGGCTGTCACCGCCCGTGAGGCCTCACCGCCTCCCCACGAACCCGCCTCCCTACGAACCCGCCTCGCGGAACGCGTCGAGCAGCCGCTCCGCGGCGAGGGTCGCCGTCAACGTGCCCTCGCGGACCCGCTGTTCGAGGTCCGGGGCCAGCCGGCGCACCTCCGGGTGCTCCCGCAGCCGGGCCAGCAGCTGGTCGTGGACCATGGACCAGGTCCAGTCGACCTGCTGGTCGCGGCGCTTGGCGGCGAGCCGGCCGGTGGCGTCCAGCACCTTGCGGTGCTGCTCCACCCGCTCCCACACGGTGTCCAGGCCGGTGCTCTCGCGGGCACTGCAGGTGAGCACCGGCGGGTTCCACTCCGCGTCGTGCCCCTGCAACAGCCGCAGCGCGCCCGCCAGTTCGCGGGCCGCCGACTTCGCGTCGCGCTCGTGGGGGCCGTCGGCCTTGTTGATGGCGACGACGTCCGCGAGCTCCAGCACGCCCTTCTTGATGCCCTGGAGCTGGTCGCCGGTGCGGGCCAGGGAGAGCAGCAGGAAGGTGTCGACCATGTTCGCCACGGCCGTCTCCGACTGGCCGACGCCGACCGTCTCCACCAGCACCACGTCGTACCCCGCGGCCTCCATCACCACGATGGTCTCGCGGGTGGCGCGGGCCACCCCGCCGAGGGTGCCCGCGCTCGGCGAGGGCCGGACGAAGGCGTCCGGATCGGCGGAGAGCCGCTCCATCCGCGTCTTGTCACCGAGGATGGAGCCGCCCGTCCGGGTGGAGGACGGGTCGACGGCCAGCACCGCGACCCGGTGGCCGAGGCCGGTGAGCCGGGTGCCCAGCGCGTCGATGAAGGTCGACTTGCCGACACCCGGTACCCCGCTGATGCCGACCCGGCGCGCCCGGCCGGTGTGCGGCAGCAGCTCGATCAGCAGGCGCTGCGCCGCCTCCCGGTGGTCGGGCCGGGTCGACTCCACGAGGGTGATGGCCCGGGCGATGTACGCCCGGGACCCGTCGAGGACGCCCTTGGTGTACGCATCGATGTCGATCGTCCGCGGCATGGGCTCACAGCTCGTGGCCGAGGGACCCGGCCAGGCCCTTCAGCAGGTCGTGGGCGGCGTCGGGGATGACGGTGCCGGGCAGGAAGACCGCGGCGGCGCCCATCTCGCGGAGGGGCTCCACGTCCTGCGGCGGGATGACCCCGCCGACCACGATGGTGATGTCCTCCCGGCCCTGCTCGGCCAGTTGCTCGCGGAGCGCGGGCACCAGGGTGAGGTGGCCGGCGGCGAGCGAGGAGACCCCGACGATGTGCACGTCGGCCTCGACGGCCTGCCGGGCGACCTCCTCCGGCGTCTGGAACAGCGGGCCGACGTCGACGTCGAAGCCGAGGTCGGCGAAGGCCGTGGCGATCACCTTCTGGCCGCGGTCGTGGCCGTCCTGGCCCATCTTGGCGACGAGGATCCGGGGCCGCCGGCCCTCCTCGCGCTCGAACGCCTCGACCAGCGTCCTGGTCCGCTCCACGCCGGACGACGCTCCGGCTTCCTCCCGGTACACACCGGAGATGGTACGGATCTGGCCGGAGTGCCGTCCGTACACCTTCTCCAGGGCGTCCGAGATCTCCCCCACGGTCGCCTTGGCGCGGGCGGCGGTGACCGCCAGCGCGAGCAGGTTGCCCTCCATCCCCTGGCCGGATCCGGCCTCGGCGGCGGCGGTCAGCGCCCGCAGCGCGTCCTGGCAGACGGCCTCGTCGCGCTCCTCGCGCAGCCGCCGCAGCTTGGCGATCTGCTGGGACCGGACGGAGGAGTTGTCGACCTTGAGTACCTCGATGGCCTCGTCGCCGCCGACCCGGTACTTGTTGACGCCGATGACCGGCTGCCGGCCGGAGTCGATCCGGGCCTGGGTGCGGGCCGCGGCCTCCTCGACGCGCAGCTTGGGGATGCCGGCGTCGATGGCCTGGGCCATGCCGCCCGCGGCCTCGACCTCCTCGATGTGCTGCCAGGCCCGGCGGGCCAGGTCGTGGGTCAGCCGCTCCACGTACGCGCTGCCGCCCCACGGGTCGATGGACCGGCAGGTCCCGGACTCCTGCTGCAGCAGCAGCTGGGTGTTGCGGGCGATCCGCGCCGAGAAGTCGGTGGGCAGGGCCAGCGCCTCGTCGAGGGCGTTGGTGTGCAGCGACTGGGTGTGCCCCTGGGTCGCGGCCATCGCCTCCACACAGGTGCGGGTGACGTTGTTGAAAACGTCCTGGGCCGTCAGCGACCAGCCGGAGGTCTGCGAATGGGTGCGCAGCGACAGCGACTTGGCGTTCTGCGGGTCGAACCGCTTGACGAGCTTGGCCCAGAGCAGGCGGGCGGCGCGCAGCTTGGCGACCTCCATGAAGAAGTTCATGCCGATCGCCCAGAAGAAGGACAGCCTCGGCGCGAACGCGTCCACGTCGAGCCCGGCCCCGAGCCCGGCCCGCAGGTACTCCACGCCGTCGGCGAGGGTGTACGCCAGCTCCAGGTCGGCCGTGGCCCCGGCCTCCTGGATGTGGTAGCCCGAGATGGAGATCGAGTTGTAGCGCGGCATCTTCTGCGAGGTGTACGCGAAGATGTCGGAGATGATCCGCATCGAGGGCTGCGGCGGGTAGATGTAGGTGTTGCGGACCATGAACTCCTTGAGGATGTCGTTCTGGATGGTCCCGGCCAGCTTCTCGGGCGGTACGCCCTGCTCCTCCGCGGCGACGATGTAGAGCGCCAGCACCGGCAGCACGGCGCCGTTCATCGTCATCGACACGCTCATCCGGTCCAGCGGGATGCCGTCGAAGAGCTGCCGCATGTCGTAGATGGAGTCGATGGCCACGCCCGCCATGCCGACGTCACCGGTGACCCGCGGGTGGTCGCTGTCGTAGCCACGGTGGGTGGGCAGGTCGAAGGCGACGGAGAGGCCCTTCTGGCCCGCGGCGAGGTTGCGGCGGTAGAAGGCGTTGGACTCCTCGGCGGTGGAGAATCCGGCGTACTGACGGATCGTCCACGGCTGGTTGACGTACATCGTGGGGTACGGGCCGCGCAGGTAGGGCGCGATGCCCGGGTAGGTGCCCAGGAAGTCCAGCCCCGCCACGTCCTCGGAGGTGTAGAGCGGCTTCACGCCGATCCCCTCCGGGGTCTCCCACAGCAGGTCGGCGTCGCCCTTGCCGGTGCTGTCCTGCAGCGCGGCGCGCCACTGCTCGGCGTCGGCCGGGGACGCCCCGGCCGACTCCAGGCCGATGCCGGTGAAGTCGGGGATCGCTGCCTGCTGTCCGGTGCTGCGCTGCATCACGCCACCCCCAGGTCGTCGAGTGCGGAGGAGAGGACGGCGACCGCGTCGCCGCCCGCGGTGACGGACGTGTCGATGCCCGCTTGCCGGTACGCCTCCCGCCGCTCGCCGGGGCGTCCGGCGAGGAACACCCGGCGGGCACCGGCCGCCACGAGGCCGGCGGCGACGGATTCGGCCTGTTCGGCGTAGACGGCGTCGCTGGAGACCAGACAGGCCACGCCCGCGCCGCTGCGGGTGAAGGCGTCGGCGGCGGTCTCCGCGTCCACGGTCACCGGGTCGTGGACCGGTTCGATGCCGCCCGCCTGGAACAGGTTGGCGGCGAAGGTCGCCCGGGCGGTGTGCGCGGCCGGGGAGCCCAGCGCGGCGAGGAACACCTTCGGCCGGGCGCCGGTGGCGGCGAGGTGGGCGTCGGAACGGGCACGCAGCGCCTCGTACGCCTCGTCGCGGCGGACCTGCGGCAGCCCTCCGGACGGGCCGGCGGGCGCCGTCTCGCGCTCCGGCACGGTCTCGGCCAGCAGCGGGAACTCGCTGACACCGGTGATCGGTTCACAGCGCTTGGCAAGGTCCTCGCGGCGCCGCTGCCAGGTGCGCTCCAGGCGCTCGGCGATCAGGCCGGAGCTCAGGGCGGCGGCCTGGCCGCCGGCGCGCTCGATCTCCTGGAACCAGGCCCACCCGGCCTGGGCGAGCTCGTCGGTGAGCCGCTCCACGTACCAGGAGCCGCCGGCCGGGTCGATGACCCGGGCCAGGTGGGACTCCTCCAGCAGGATCGAGGAGGTGTTGCGGGCGATGCGCCGGGCGAAGGCGTCCGGCAGGCCGAGGGCGCTGTCGAAGGGCTGCACCGTCACGGCGTCGGCCCCGCCGACCCCGGCGCCCAGACAGGCGACGGTGGTGCGCAGCATGTTCACCCACGGGTCGCGACGGGTCATCATCACCGCGGAGGTCACAGCGTGCTGACGCTGTGCCGCGGCGGCCGGTGCGGCGCCGCAGACCTCGGCCACCCGAGCCCAGAGGCGGCGGGCGGCGCGCAGCTTGGCGATGGTCAGGAACTGGTCGGCGGTGGCGGCGAACCGGAACTCCAGCTGGCCGCAGGCCGCGTCGACGGAGAGGCCGGCCGCGGTCAGGTCGCGGAGGTAGGCCACGCCGGTGGCCAGGGCGCAGCCCAGCTCCTCGGCGGCCGAGCCCCCGGCCTCGTGGTACGGCAGGGCGTCCACCGCCAGGGCGCGGATGCCCGGGTGGTCGCGGTGGCAGCGGGCGGCGAGGTCCGCGGCGGCGGCCACCCGGCCGGCCAGGCCGGTGTCGCTCCCGGTGCGGGCGACGAGCCCGAGCGGGTCGGCGCCCAGTCCGCCGAGCGCGGCCCCGGCGGGCACGCCGCGCTCCGCAAGGATCCGGAACAACTCCTCGGCGGCCGGGGCGAATTCGGCTCCGGCGTCGAGCACGACCGGGGCCAGGTCGAGGTAGACACCCTCAAGGGCCTGCGACAGGCCGTCGACAGGGATCCCCGCCTCGCCGACGGCGAGCCAGACCGAGGTCACGCCGTTCTCGAGGTCGGCGAGCAGCGCCTCGTTGGACCGCTTGGGGTCCGGCTGGGCGTGGCGCTGGCGCACGTCCCAGCCGGACACCGAGGTGCCCTCCGGCCTGCCGCCCCGGACAAACGGAGGGAAGCCCGGGAACCCGGGGTCGTCGGCGCCGTCCTCGGCGGTGTACAGCGGGCGGGTGGCAAGCCCGTCCTGGAGTTCGGTGGCAAGCGTGTCCTCGGCCGCCGTGCCCGAGACATCCGTGGTGCCCGACTTGCGCAGCACGCCTTCGACAAGGCGGTGCCACTGCTCGCGGGTCGCGTCAGGGAACTCGGCGGCCAGGGAGAGCCCGTCGTCAGGCAGGACCGTCATGAGGGAAGGCTAGGCGAACCGACCCCCTGAGCAGCAGTGCGCTCGGATGTGACCTTGCCCTCTTCACCTGCGTACGCCGGGGCATTACCTGCTCACGCCGGGGCATTCCATCGGGCAGACTCGGGCAGCGTGAGAAAGATCCGCGTCATCGGCATCGGATCGGGCGACCCCGATCAACTGACCCTGCAGGCCGTAAAGGCACTCAACACGGTCGATGTCTTCTTCATCCTGGACAAGGGGCGGGAGAAGTCCGACCTGACCCGGCTGCGGCACGAGATCCTCCAGCGGCACGCCGTGGAGCGGCCCTACCGGCTGATGGAGGCTCAGGACCCGGAGCGGGACCGCACCGTGTCCTCCGCGGCGTACGCGCCCGCGGTCGACGACTGGCGGCGGCGCCGCGCCGACCGGTGCGAGGAGATGATCCGCGACGGGCTCGCGGACGGCGAGTGCGGGGCGTTCCTGGTCTGGGGCGACCCGTCCCTGTACGACTCCACCCTGGCGATCCTGGAGGACATCCTCGCCCGCGGCGCGGTGAGCTTCGACTACGACGTGATCCCCGGGATCAGCAGCGTCTCGGCGCTCGCCGCCCGGCACCGGACGGGGCTGAACCGGGTGGGCCGCCCGGTGCAGATCACCACCGGACGGCGGCTGTCGGAGGGTTTCCCCGAGGGCGCCGACGACGTCGTGGTGATGCTCGACGCGCACCAGGAATTCACCCGGCTGGCCGAACCGGACCTGCACATCCACTGGGGCGCCTATCTGGGCACGCCTGACGAGATCCTGATCTCGGGGCGGCTGGGGGAGGTCGCGGACCGGATCCGGGCGGTGCGCGAGGAGGCCCGGGCGCGCAAGGGCTGGATCATGGACACCTATCTGCTGCGCCGCGAGCGGGGCGACGTCGACCGCCCCGGGGAGTAGCTGCGGTGGGGCGTAGCTGGGGCGGGGCGTAGCTGGGACAGGGAGTAGCTGCGGGCGAGTGCGGGGGCGGTGCTGTCCGGCGGTGCCGGTCCGGCCTCAGCGCCGGCGGGAACCTCCGGCCCGGCGGCTGCCTCGGCGCCGGCGGAAACCCCCGGCCCCGTGGCCGCCGCGGCTCCGGTGGCCGGCGCGGCCCGGCATGCCTTCGACCCGCGGCGGTCCGCGGCGGCCCGCCCGAGCCTCCGGGGGCTCCGAGGCCCTCCGGGGCCTTCCCGGGCCCCCGGAGGGAGCGTCCTCACCGCGGCGCACATCCGCCGGGTCCCTGCCACGATGGAGGGGGCCGCCCGGTCCCGACCGCACCAGGACTGCGAGGGCTGCTATGACCGGTATCCAGGGCGGGGCGGAGGGGGCTGCCCCGGGCGGCGGCTCGTCCGCGGATGACGGGCGGCAGGGCAAGACGTCCTTCGACGACATCTACGACCGCCCCGACCCCCGTGCCTACTTCCGCGGGCTCCAGCCGCTGGAGTACCAGACACCGCTGCACGCCCAACCGGTCTTCCGACGGCTCCTGGCCGCCCGCGCCGCGGCGGCGGAGGCGGACGCGGACGCGGAGTCGGATGCGGATGCGGATGCGAAAGCGGCGGACGCCCCGGAGCGCGGTGGCGCGGGGCGCGGTGGGGCAGGTGCACAGGGCGGCCCCGGGCGCCCGGTCACGGTGCTCGACGTCTGCTGCTCCTACGGCATCAACGCGGCGCTGCTCAACCACGACATCACCCTGGACGAGCTGTACCGCCGCTACACCTCCCCGGACCTCGACACCCTGACCGACCACCAACGGATCGAGGAGGACCGGGAGTTCTACGCCGGCCGCCGGTCGGCGGACCCCGCCCCGGTGGTGGGGCTCGACGCGGCCCGCCACGCGGTGGCATACGCGACCGCCGCCGGGCTGCTGACAGCGGGATTCGGCGAGGACCTGGAGCACAGCGATCCGAGCCCGGGCCTCGTCCGGGCCCTGGAGCCGGTCCGGCTCATCACGGTGACCGGCGGCGTCGGCTACATCACCAGCCGGACCTTCGAACGGATCCTCCGCCCCATGACGGGACCGGTGTGGGTGGCCGCCTTCGTGCTCAGAACGGTCGACTACGGCCCGATCGCCGACACCCTGGCGTCCTTCGGGCTGGTCACCGAGCATGCGGCGGACCGCAGCTACCGGCAGCGCCGGTTCAGCGACGACTCCGAGCGGCGACACGCCCTGGAGGCCGTCCGCGCCACCGGCCGCTCCCCCGAGGGCCGGGAGACCGACGGCTCCTACCACTCCGAGTTCCACCTCTCCCGGCCCGCCGCGCACGCCGAGGCGTTCCCGGTCGAGGACGTGCTGGACGGGAGGTAGCCCGTGGCGACCTCGTCCGCCTGGGTGGTGGAGCGGCCCGGCCCCCTCGCCTCGGGCCCGCTGCGCCTGCGGGAACGCCCGATGCCCGATCCGGGGCCGTACGGGCTGCTGCTGGAGGTCCAGGCCTGCGCGGTGTGCCGGACCGACCTGCACCTGGCGGAGGGCGACCTGCCGCCCCACAAGGAGGCCTGCACCCCGGGTCACCAGGTGGTCGGCCGGATCATCGACGCCGGGGACGCGGTGACGGGCTTCTCCGCCGGGGACCGGGTGGGCGCGGCCTGGCTGGCGGGCACCTGCGGCACCTGTCGGTTCTGCCGTACCGGACGCGAGAACCTGTGCCCGCACTCCCACTACCTGGGCTGGGACATCGACGGCGGCTACGCCCGGTACACCGTCGCCGACGCCCGATACGTGCACCGGCTCCCGGCCGGATGGGGCGCCGAGGAGGCCGCGCCGCTGCTCTGCGCGGGCATCATCGGCCACCGGGCGCTGCGCCGCGCCGAGCTGCCGGAGGGCGGCCGGCTCGGGATCTACGGCTTCGGGGCCTCGGCCCATCTGGCCGCCCAGTTCGCGATCGGCCGCGGCGCCACGGTGCACGTGGTCACCCGGTCGCCCGAGGCGCAGCACCTGGCGCTGGAGCTGGGCGCGGCCTCGGCCGGTCCGACCGCGCCGCCCGAGCCGCTGGACGCCGCGGTCCTCTTCGCCCCGGTGGGCACCCTGGTGCCCACCGCCCTGGAGGCCCTGGACCGCGGCGGGACCCTCGCGGTGGCGGGCGTGCACCTCACGGCGATCCCGGGGCTGGACTACCCACGCCACCTCTTCCAGGAACGGACCCTGCGCAGCGTCACCGCGAACACCCGCGCGGACGCCCGGGAATGCCTCGCCGAGGCAGCCCGCCTGCGCCCCCGCGTCCGCCTGACCCGCTACCCCCTGGCCCACGCCGACCGGGCCCTCGCGGACCTGGCGGCGGGGCGGATCACGGGGGTGGGGGTGCTGGTTCCGTAGGGGCCCGGGACCCGGGCCGACACGGGAGGACACGGGAGGGGCCACCGATCGGCGGTTCACCGCCACAGTGCTGTGCGGCCTTGCCGCACAGCACTGCCTGAACTCACGTGCCCCAATGCGGTGTTGATGAACCCTCATCTCTGCGAATGACCTTGAATGGCATGATGAACGTCTGACGAGGCCCCGCAGTCGTCAGGGACACACGGGCCGGCGCGGACACGGAGTGGACATTCATGATCCGACTGACGGATGCCCCCATGACGTGGGTAACGGCCGGAGACAGCATCACGCAGGGCGTACTGCACACCCATGGCGCTCGCGGGTGGGTCGAGCACCTGCACGAGCGGGTCCGGTGGCAGCTGGGCCGGCTCACCGACGTCGTGGTGAACACCGGCGTCTCGGCGTGGGGCGCGGGCGACGTGCTCGCGGCCCATGACCGCCTGATCGGCCGGTTCCGGCCCGATGTGCTGTCCATATCGCTCGGCACCAATGACTGTCTCGCCGGGGAGGACGGACTGCCCCGGTTCCATGACGCGATGCACAAGATCATCGACGCGGCGGGGCCAGGAACACAGGTCGTCCTCCACACACCGGCCCTGGTCAGCGCCTCGGGACAGGAGCGGCGCAGCGCTCTCCCCGCGTACTGCCAGGCCGTACGGGAGATCGCCCGGAGTACGGACGCGCTGCTCGTCGACCACGAGGCCCACTGGCTGGAGCACCACGGCACGGCTGACCCGATCCCGTGGCTCGACGACCCGGCTCACCCCAACGCAGTCGGTCACCAGCAGATGGCGAACCACACCCTGCGCACCCTGGGGCTGGGCGAGCTGGACCCGCTCTGACCGGCGTCATCGCATTCCACCGCGCCGCCCCCGGGGTGCGAGGCGACATCCCCGGCCACGAAGAGATGGATCCGGGACCAGTAGCCCTGAAAGCCGTGATTGAGAGGCTCGGGCTTACCGATCCCGTCGTCGCCGCGTCCGCCAACTCCCGCACCGTCAAATGCCACCGCTCTCCAACTCCTCAATGGAGGCCAGGAGGCGACGTGCATTCGCGGGACTGCGGAGCATATAGACCGTCTCTTTCAAGGACTCATAGTCCTCCAGGGAGACGATGACCACTGGCTCGCGCCCCGCGCGAGTGATCACTATCTCTTCTCGGTCGTCCGTGACGGAGTTGAGTACCTCCGCATACTTCGCCCGCGACTCCGAGTACGACATGACCTTCACACCCACACGCCCTTTCAAGCGCAAGAAACTGTACGTCGCCGCCTTGTCGGTCGGCAGGAGGACGTCAAGCCCCGTGGCACTCGACAGGACTGGTTCCGACCCCAGGGGAAGCCCATGCACAACATCGAGCCTTGCCCTGGCTCGAACTTCACAGGGGACGCGATCCGAGGCGAAGTGAGGTCGGCGCTCATGCGAGCACGCGGAGACAAGCCGGTGATGGAAAAGTGCGTGAGTATGGATGACTCGGCAGCAATGCAGATCGCAGTACTGGAAGCCCGGTTACCCATGCTGGGCGCACGACGAAAGGAGCCCCCGCCGCCATCCGGCGGGGGCTTCTCTGCGCCCGTGGTCGGCCCCTAGGGCGAACTCAAGGCCACATAGGGGCATTCAGGGGCTACGCAGAGGGGATCTCGCCCGTCTTCACAGCAGCAATGAACGACGACCAGCCTTCACCCGTGAAGACCAGAGCCGGACCATGGGGGTCCTTGCTGTCTCGTACCGGCACGACGCCAGGGACATTGGCGCACTCCACACAGGTATTGTCACCGCTTGAGTAGCTGGACTTGAACCAGTCATAGCCGGTGGTAGAAGCGTTAGGAATAGGCGACATGGCTAGTCCGTTCCCTTGATGTGCTCGTTGATGATGGATAGCCCTCACAGCCCCGACCGGGACACAGCACCATCCCCGACCCTGCGAACGACCATACGTACGACGACCGCACAAACACCCTCAACCCCACAGCCACCACCCTGACCAGCGACCACAGGCACACACGTTCGCATCACCCTGGCGACCCCGACAACGGCACGGGCGCACCGCGCCCTGGACCGGATACGGCGACACTTCGCGCCGCAACACCCGGATGCGAATCCTCCCCGGCGTGAACACCGGGGCCTCCTCGCAAGAAACAGGTGCTGGAGAGATCAGACGTCGTCGTCGGCATGATCGCCTCCCTGACCGGCCAGCCCGCAGAATGGGTCGTGCCGTCGGGCAGCGCCGACCGATGAGCCTGCCCGGCCTTGCCCTACCGGCCCTGGACTGATGTCCGCCCCCATCGCCCGGTCACGGTGCCGCCAACGGCCGGACCCGGTGTATCCGGGGCGGCCCGGGGAACGGGACGGGGGAAGGCGATTCCCGTGCAGACCACACCCGCCCCCTGCGGCACCTCGCCGACCGCGGCGCCGCGCCAAGCGACCCCGCGGCACCGGGGCGCCGCACCGGCCGGCGCCTCCCCCTCTCCGGCGGCCGGGCCATGAAGCTCGCGCTGGCCGGGGACACCATGCTCGGACGGAACGTCGGGCGGCAGCTGGCCGCGTTTCCGGACGAGCCGCTGTTCACGGACGAGGTGGTGGCCGCGGCGCGGGAGGCGGATCTGTTCGTGCTCAACCTGGAGTGCGCGATCTCGGCGCGGGGCACGCCGTGGCCGGACCCGTTCAAGCGCTTCTTCTTCCGGGCGCCGCCCGTGGCCGCCGAGGTCCTGCGGGACCTCGGGGTCGGCTGCGTCACGCTGGCGAACAACCACGCGCTGGACTTCGGCCCCGACGCGCTGGCCGACACCTTCCGGCACCTGTCCGCGGCGGGGATCGCCCGGGTGGGCGCGGGCCACGACCGGAAGGAGGCGCGGGAACCGGCCGTGCTGCACCGCGGGGGCACGGCCGTCGGCATCGTCGCGGTGGCCGACCACCCCGCCGACTTCGCGGCCGGCCCGGACCGGCCGGGGACCGCCTACGCCGACCTGGCGGCCGGGGTCCCCCGGTGGCTGCTCGACGGCATCGCCGGGCTCGGCACCGACATCACCGTGGTCACCCCGCACTGGGGCCCGAACATGGTGGCCCGCCCCGTGCCCCACGTCCGGGCGGCCGCGGGGGCGTTCCGCGGTGCGGGGGCCACGCTCGTCGCGGGCCACTCGGCGCATGTCTTCCACGGCGTCCAGGACCATGTCCTGTACGACCTGGGGGACTTCGTCGACGACTACGCCACCGACCGGCGGTTGCGCAACGATCTGGGGCTGCTCTTCCTCGTCACCTTCGGAGACGGCGCCGTCGACGGGCGGCACCGGCCGGTCCGGCTGGAGGCCGTGCCGCTGGCCCTCGACCCCTGCCGCACCCGGATGGCCGAGCCGGAGGAACACCGTTGGACGGCCCGGCGGTTCCGCCGGGCGTGTGCGGCGTTCGGCACGGAGGTGACCGAGGAGGGCGGCCGGCTGGTCGTCACCTGGTAGCGGCCGGGCCCGGTCCGGGAAAGGGCCCGGCCGGTCCCGGCGGGTCTTGGGGCCGAGCCCCGGCGGGTCTCGGGCCGCTCCCCGACGGCTCACCGATTAGGCTCCGGCCGCTCATGGACACCGCTTCGGCCGCTCACCGACGAGACTCCGGCCCGTCCCGGCGGGTCTCGGGCCGCTCCCCGGCCGCTCACGGACCGGGCTTCGACCGTTCATGGGCACCGCTCCGGCCGCTCACCGACGAGGCTCCGGCCGTTCAAGACACGGCCCGGCTGCTCGCGGGCGGGACCCGCCTCTCCCGAGCCCCCGGCCCCGGCCCCGGCGCTAGACGGCCGGGCGCTGCGAGCCGCTGACGAATATCAGGAGCGCGTCGACCAGGTCGTCGGCCGCGGAGCCGGTGGCGAGCCGCCGGAGCTGGATGCCCATCACCAGGGCCACGACGGCGCTCGCCGCGCGCTCCGCGTCGGGGACGCCGAGCGCGCTGAGGATCGAGGCGGCCAGCCGGTCGTAGGCGGCGAAGCACTCGGCGGCGGCGGTCCGGAGCTGCGGATCGCGCCCGGCCTGGATGTAGATCTCGAACGGGGCGATGTGCTCGCTGTCGAAGCCGGTGTTCGCGGCCACCTGTCCGACGAGGGTGCTCGCCTCCGCCAGATCGGTGCCGTCGCACGGGTGCTGGGCGGCGAGTTCGGTGAACCGGCACGTCTCCTCGGAGACGAACGACCGCAGGCTCTCCCGCAGCAGCTCGTGCTGCGTGGCGAAGTGGTAGGTGACCGAGCCGAGCGAGACGCCCGCTTCCTTGGCGATGCGGCGGTTGGTCACACCGGCCACGCCGTGTTCGCCAATGATCCGCAGTACGGCACGGATGATGCGGTCGCGGGTTTCGGCCGGTCGTGACATGCCGCGCATTCTTCCATTGCCGCCGGACCGCAACCGCCCCCGGGCCCCCTCCGCACCGGACCTCCGCTATCGTCCGTTCGAACGAACGGAATCGGATGACAGGTGTTCTCATGCGCATCGCCGGATCGACCGTCCTGCTGACCGGAGCCACCGGCGGCATCGGCCGGACCCTCGCCCGCCAACTCGCCGCCCGCGGCGCCACCTTGCTCGTCACCGGACGCCGCCCAGAGGCGCTGCGGCCGCTGGCCGCGGAGCTCGGCGCGCGGCCGCTCGTCGCCGACCTGGCCGACCGCGCCCATGTGGAACGGCTGGCGGCGGAGGCCGGGCCGGTGGACATCCTGGTGGCCAACGCCGCGCTGCCGTCCAGCGGCGAGGCGCTGGACTACAGCACCGAGGAGATCGACCGGTCCATCGATGTGAACCTCCGGGCCCCCCTGCTGCTCTCCCGGCTGCTGGCGCCCCGGATGGTGGCGGCGGGCGCGGGCCATCTCGCCCTCATCGGCTCCATATCGGGCCGCACCGCCTCCCCCGCGACCTCGCTCTACAACGCGACGAAGTTCGGGCTCCGCGGGTTCTCCCACGGGCTCCGGCAGGACCTGCACGGCACCGGGGTCGGCGTGTCGATCGTGCAGCCCGGATTCGTGCGGGACGCCGGGATGTTCGCCGACTCGGGTGCCGCCACGCCCGGCGGGGTCCGTACGGTCTCCCCTGGTCAGGTTGCCGCCGCCACCGTGGACGCCATCGAGCGCGACCGGGCCGAGGTGAACGTGGCCCCGCTCGAACTGCGCCTGGGCAGCGCGATCGGCGGGCTCTTCCCCGGGCTGGCCGCCCGGGTGCAGCGCCGCGCCGTGGCGGACGGCACCCTGCGGCAGATCGTGGAGTCCCAGCGGAAGAAGCGCTGAGGGGGCCTTGCACGGTGAGCGCCCGATGACGGTCGCGTGGTCCGGTGCAGGGCATCACCATGTGCCGGACCACATTCCCCGGGCGGGCACCGTGCAGGGCCCCTGAGTCCGCACCCGGGCACGGGCCCCCCGCCCGGCGAGGGGCCCGATGCACGGGAGAGCCCTGCAGGGGCCGCCGGTGTCCGCACCGGCGGCCCCTCCCCCCGTCCCGCTCGCCGCGTGTGTCCGGCGGTCCCGGCTGGTCGGGCCGGGACGGAACGCTCGCCTCCCCGCGAGGAGGCCCGGATGCGCCGGCCGTAGGGCGGCGCGATGCTTCCGGCGAGCGGGGCGGAACCGTCTCTGCGGGCGGCACCGGCCGTCGGCTCCGGGGGACACGTCCCCTCATCAGGCCTTCCAGCGGCGGCGTTCCACCCGCATGACGTCACCTTGTACGTTGCGCAGTGGAGATCGACTCAGTGAGCCCGCGTCCGGGTGCTGTTCCGTTCCAGGTGCTGTGCGAGGACGCGGTCCGGTTTTTCGACGGAGGAGCGCGCATGGAGACGCCGGATCGGAAGCAGGCCGAGTTGGTGGCCCGTCAGGAGGCGGCCCACCTCACCGCGCAGGGGGTCCGCGCGGTGGCCCTCACCTGGGTGGACAACGCCGGGATCATCCGCGTCAAGGTCGTGCCCACGGCGCGGCTGGCCGCGGCGGCCCGGCGGGGTATCGGCATGTCCCCGGTCTTCGACGTCTATCTGGTGGACGACTCCAGCACCACCAGCACCCACATCGGCGGGCCCGACGGGGATCTGCGGCTCTTCCCCGACCTCGACCGGCTGACCCCGCTCGCCGCGCAGCCGGGCCTGGCCTGGGCGCCGGTGGACCGGTACGAGCAGGGCGGCGCCCCCTACCCCGCCTGCCAGCGGCAGTTCGCCCGGCGGATGGCGGAGCGGGCCGCGGCGCACGGCCTGCGGTTGCGGATGGGGTTCGAGACCGAGTGGACCGTCGCCCGTGCGGACGGTGCCGACCTCCGCTACCCCACCGAGGGCCCGGCCTACGGCATGACCCGGGTGGTCGATCTGTCGGACTACCTCGTCGAGGTCTGCGACGCCCTCGCCGCACAGCAGTTGGAGGTGCTGCAGATCCACCCGGAGTACTCACCGGGCCAGTTCGAGGTGTCGGTCGCCGCGGACGATCCGGTGGGCGCCGCCGACACCGCGGTGCTGGTCCGCGAGACGGTGCGCGCGGTCTCCGTACGGCACGGGATGACGGCCTATTTCGCGCCCGTCATCGAGGCGGGCTCGGTCGGCAACGGCGCCCACCTGCACCTCAGCCTGTGGGAGGGGGAGCGCAACCTGTGCCGGGGAGGCGACGGGCCGTACGGCATGACGAAGCTGTGCGAGTCCTTCCTCGCCGGTGTGCTGGAGGAACTGCCCGCGCTCCTGGCGCTGGGTGCCCCGTCGGTCGCGAGCTATCTGCGGCTCGCGCCGTCGCGCTGGGCCGGTGCGTTCCAGTGCTGGGGCCCGGAGAACCGGGAGGCCGCGCTCCGGTTCATCCCGGGCGCACCCGACGATCCCGAGGGGGCGAACGCCGAGGTGAAGTGCTTCGACCCGGCGGCCAACCCGTATCTCGTGGTCGGTGCCGTCACGGCGGCGGGACTCGCCGGGATCGACGCGGGGCTGTCGCTGCCCGCCCCCGTCTCCGGCGACCCGGCCCTGGTGGGCGGCGCGGACCGCCTCCCGGACTCGCTGACCGGCGCTCTGGAGCACTTCGAACGGTCGGCGCTGCTCCGGGAGGCGCTCGGGGACCCGCTGTTCGACGCGGTGGCCGCGGTCCGCCGGGCCGAGGCGGAGCTGTTCGCGGGGGCCGCGCCGCAGGCCGTCGCGGACGCCACCCGGGGACGGTACTGAGTGCCGGCCGAGCCCCCGCCGCAGACACCGCCGGGCCTGGTGCTGCCGCCGCTGGTGGACCACCACTGCCACGGCGCGGCCCGTACGGATCTGACTCCCGAGGCGTTCGAGGGGTTCCTTACGGAGTCCGACGCCCCCGCCGCGCCCGGCACCACGTACTTCGACACCCAGCTGGGCTTCGCCGTGCGCCGCTGGTGTCCTCCGCTGCTGGACCTCGAACCGCACTGCCCGCCCGGCCGCTATCTCCAGAGGCGGCAGGAGCTGGGCGCGGCGGAGGTGACGCGGCGGCTGCTGCGCGGCGCGGGCATCGGCACCTTCCTGGTGGACACCGGGCTGCCCGGCGATCTGACGGGGCCGCGGGAGATCGCGGAGGCCGCGGGCGGCGCCGCGCACGAGATCGTCCGGCTGGAGACGCTGGCGGAGCGGGTCGCGGACGGCGCGGAGACCGCCGAGGGGTTCGTGAGCCGACTGGCCGACGCCGTCGCCGACGCCGCGCGGGACGCGGTGGGCTTCAAGTCGGTGGCCGGGTACCGGTACGGGCTGGACTTCGACCCGGCGCCGCCCGACCGGGGCGCGGTGCGCACCGCGGCGGCCCGGTGGCTCGCCGGGCGCCCGGCGGGCGGGCGGCTGACCGACCCGGTGCTGCTGCGCCATCTGCTATGGTCCGCCGCCGGGACGGCGCTGCCGCTGCAGCTGCACACCGGCTTCGGCGACCCGGATCTGCGGCTGCACCGCTGCGACCCGCTGCTGCTCACCGACTTCGTCCGGGCCGTCCGCCCGACGGGCTGCACGCTGGTCCTGCTGCACGGCTACCCGTACCACCGGGGCGCCGGCTATCTCGCCCACGCCTTCCCGCATGTGTACGCGGACATGGGGCTGGCCCTGTCGCACACCGGCGTCCGGGCCGAGGCGGTGCTCGCCGAGATGCTGGAACTGGCGCCGTTCGGCAAGCTGATGTTCTCCACCGACGCCTACGGACTGCCGGAGCTGTACGTGGTGGGCGCCCGGCTGTTCACCACGGCCCTCACCCGGCTGCTCACCGGCTGGGTGTCCGAGGGGAGTTGGGCGGCCGGTGACGCCGCCCGGGTGGCGGCCCTGATCGGGGCGGACACCGCGCGACGGGTGTACGGGCTGGAGCCGTTCCGCCCCTGATGCGTCCCCCGGTCACCGCCGGCGGGCCGGGCCCGGTCGTCGAACTCCCGCCCTCCGGGCGGACGAGGAAGGTTCGACGACGGGCCTGGGCCATCCGGGGGCTATCCGGCGCAGCCCGTCCCCCGGACGGCCGTACCCCGCGGGCGGATCCGTACCTCCCCGCACACGATGAGGGGGACGTGGGCCCATGCGGCCGCAGCCGAACCGTCGGGAAGCGGGTAATCCATGGCTCAGAACAAGACGCCGTTCCACAGAACAGGACTGTTCGCCGAACTCTCCGCCGAGTTCGCCGGCACCATGATCCTCATCCTGTTCGGCTGCGGTGTGGTCGCGCAGGTGGTGACCGGCGCGATCCTGGCCGACGGCGCCCTCGGCGACCACGACAGCATCGCCTGGGCGTGGGGCATCGGTGTCACGCTCGGCATCTATGTCG
This sequence comes from Streptomyces sp. NPDC002055, assembly GCF_040296705.1. NCBI lineage: Bacteria > Bacillati > Actinomycetota > Actinomycetes > Kitasatosporales > Streptomycetaceae > Streptomyces > Streptomyces sp. NPDC002055. The sequence continues at coordinate 118,200 of NZ_JBEOXS010000016.1, read as the reverse complement.
CCGCACGGCTCAGTGGTGCCCACATCAACCCCGCGGTGACCCTCTCCCTGGCGGCCTTCAAGGGCTTCCCCTGGAAGAAGGTCGTGCCGTACACCCTGGCGCAGACGGCGGGCGCGTTCGTCGCGGCGCTCCTGGTGCGCTGGAACTACACCGAGGTGCTGGCCGCGTCCGACCCGGGCCACACCATCAAGACCCAGTTCGTCTTCTCCACGCTCCCGGGCAACGGCGCCCTGCCGGTGAGCGAGTGGGGGGCGTTCCGCGACCAGATCATCGGCACCGCGATCCTGGTGCTGCTGGTCTTCGCCGTCACCGACCTGCTCAACACGGCGCCCGGCGCCAACCTCGGTCCGTTCATCATCGGGCTCATCGTGGTGGCGATCGGCATGGCCTGGGGTACGGACGCCGGGTACGCGATCAACCCGGCCCGTGACTTCGGTCCCCGGCTCGCCAGCTTCATCACCGGTTACGACACTGCCTGGCGAGATCAGTACGGCAATCTCTACTTCTGGGTGCCCATCGTCGGTCCCTTCATCGGCGGTCCCCTCGGCGCGGCGCTCTACAAACTGTTCGTCGGCCGCTTCCTCCCGGTGTCCGAACAGCAGGAAGTGGGCCGGCTGCCCACCCCCGAGGGCTGATCCGCCCCACGTCGCCCGGAGCCGAGGACACATCCCGTACCAAGACGGGCCCGTACGAAGACAGGAGAGGCGGCAGCGATGCCAGAGTTCGTCGGTGCGGTGGACCAGGGAACCACCAGTACCCGTTTCATGATCTTCGACCACGACGGCAACGAGGTGGCGCGGCACCAGCTGGAGCACGCCCAGATCCTGCCGCGGTCGGGGTGGGTCGAGCACGACCCGGTGGAGATCTGGGAGCGCACCAACACGGTGATGCAGAACGCCATCCGGGACAGCGGTCTGTCGGCGTCCGACCTGGCTGCGGTCGGCATCACCAACCAGCGCGAGACGACGGTCGTGTGGGACCCCGCCACGGGCCGCCCCTACTACAACGCCATCGTCTGGCAGGACACCCGCACCGACACCATCGCCTCCGCCCTGGAGCGGGACGGCCACGGCGACACCATCCGCCGCAAGGCGGGACTGCCGCCGGCCACCTACTTCTCCGGCGGCAAGATCAAGTGGCTGATGGAGAACGTCGACGGGCTGCGCGAGGCCGCCGAGTCGGGCCGGGCGATCTTCGGCAACACCGACTGCTGGGTGCTGTGGAACCTCACCGGCGGCCCGGACGGCGGCATTCACGCCACCGACGTGACCAACGCCAGCCGCACCATGCTGATGAACCTGGAGACGCTGGACTGGGACGACGAGCTGCTCCAGCTCTTCGGCATCCCCCGCCGGATGCTGCCGAAGATCAATCCTTCGTCGCACGCGGAGGCGTACGGCCAGGCCCGTACCTCCCGGCCGCTGCGCGCCGCGATCCCCATCACGGCGGTGCTCGGCGACCAGCAGGCGGCGACCGTAGGCCAGGTGTGCTTCTCCCCCGGGCAGGCCAAGAACACCTACGGGACGGGCAACTTCCTGGTCCTCAACACCGGGACCGACCTGGTCCGTTCGCAGCACGGACTGCTCACCACCGTGGCCTACCAGTTCGGCGACAGCCCCGCGGTCTACGCCCTGGAGGGCTCCATGGCCGTCACGGGCGCCGCGGTGCAGTGGCTGCGCGACCAGATGAAGATCATCACCGATGCGGCCGAGAGCGAGCGGCTGGCCCGCACCGTGGAGGACAACGGCGGGGTCTACTTCGTCCCCGCGTTCTCCGGCCTCTTCGCCCCCTACTGGCGGTCCGACGCCCGGGGCGCCATCGTCGGACTGACCCGGTACAACACCAACGGGCACCTGGCGCGGGCCACCCTGGAGGCCATCTGTTACCAGAGCCGCGACGTGGCGGACGCCATGGAGCAGGACTCCGGAGTGCACCTGGACGTGCTGAAGGTGGACGGCGGCGTCACCGCCAACGACCTCTGCATGCAGATCCAGGCCGACGTCCTGGGGGTTCCGGTCAGCCGTCCGGTGGTCGCCGAGACGACCGCGCTCGGCGCCGCCTACGCGGCCGGGCTCGCCACGGGCTTCTGGCGGGACGAGGACGAACTGCGCTCCCACTGGCAGGAGTCCAAGCGCTGGGAGCCGCAGTGGAGCGAGGACCGGCGGCAGTCGGGCTACGACGAGTGGAAGAAGGCCGTGCAGCGCAGCCTGGACTGGGTGAAGGTCACCTGATCCCGGCCCTGCGGCCGGAGGGCCGGAGCCGTCGTCGTCATCGGCAACGCCGTCGACATCGGCTCCGGCCCTCCGCACGCCGGGGCGCGGACGCGTTCGCTCCGGCCCTGGGGCGCTGCTGGACGAGGACGAGACCGGGGAGGGACGGCCGGCCGATGCCGTGCGGCACCGCGCCCGGGCACGTGTCCTCACGGACGGACCGTGAGGCCGTCCAGAGTGAGGTCGAGCAGGCGCTCGGCCTGCTGCCGGTGTTCGGCGCCCGCCGAGGTGAGGGCGATGCCTTCGAGGGCGGCGGCGAGGTCGGTGGGCCCGATGTCGGTACGGATCGCCCCGGCGGCCGCGCACGCGTCCATGAGTGAGCCGATGGCGGCCTGGATCAATTCCCGGCTGTGACCGTAGGGGTTGTCCCCGGTCGCGGCGATGGCGCGCAGTGCGTCGATCATGCCGTACTTGGCGGTGACGTAGTCCAGGAAGAGGCGGGTCCACGCGCGCAGGGCTTCGGCAGGTGACTGCCGCGCGAGCAGCGCGGGGGCCGCGTCGCACAGGTGGGCCACCTCGTTGCGGTAGACCGCCTCGACCAACGCCTCCCGGGTGGGGAAGTTGCGGTACAGGGTCGCGCTGCCCACGCCCGCCTCCTGGGCGATGCGCTCCATCTGCGTGTCCAGCCCCTGCGTCGTGAACACGCGCACCGCGGCGGTGAGGATCTTCTCCCTGTTGCGCCGTGCGTCGGCCCGCAACGGTCGGTGCGCTCCGTCGGTCATCAGTGCTCGTCACCCCTGGTCATCAGTGCTCGCCATCCCCACTCAGGCACCCTTCAACATGCCGCACTCAGACGCCACTTGCTGAACGGAGGCGCCCCCACTTAACCTGAGAGACAAGTGGGGACTCCCCCGCTTTCACTGTAGGTCAACGCACTGCACGTGAACGCACTGCAGGTCAACGGACTGACCGCGTGCGCACCCACCGAAGGAAGCCGCACCCACCGAAGGAAGCTGAAGCTGATCATGTCGGGTATCCAGGGCAAGGTCGTTGCGATCACGGGTGCCAGCAGCGGCATCGGCGAGGCGACCGCGATCCACCTCGCCGAAAGGGGCGCCCGGCTCGTACTCGGTGCCCGCAGGAAGGACCGGCTGAACGCGGTCGTGGAGAGCATCACGGCCAAGGGCGGCACCGCCACCGGCGTCATCGTCGACGTCACGCGCCGTGAGGACCTCCAACGTCTGACGGACGCGGCCGTCGACCGGTTCGGCCGGCTCGATGTCCTCGTCTCCAATGCGGGCACGATGGCCGTCTCGCCCTTCGACGACCTGCGCCAGGACGACTGGGACGCCATGGTCTCCACCCACATCACCGGCCTGCTCAACGGCATCGGGGCGGCGCTGCCCGTCTTCCGCCGGCAGCGCTCCGGCCAGTTCGTCAACGTCGGGTCCACCGCGGCCCACGTCGTCAAGTCCCCCCAGGGCGTCTACGCGGCCACCAAGACGGCGGTGAAGGTGCTCACCGAGGGGCTGCGCCAGGAATCGGGCCCCGACCTGCGGGTGACCCTGGTCTCGCCCGGCTTCACCCATACCGAGGGCGTGGGCAAGGGAGCCGGCCCCGAGGTCGCGGCCGCGATGATCCGGCAGCGCGACGAGATCGCCATGCCGCCCTCCGCCGTCGCCTCCGCCATCGGCTATGCGATCGAGCAGCCCGAGGGCGTCGACGTCAGCGAGATCGTCGTCCGGCCTACCCTCCAGGCCTGACAACGCCGCGGGAGCCGGAGGCGCGCCACGCCCGCCCTGCCGGGCGAACGATCGCCACGGGCGCTCCCCCGGCCCGGCCTGACCGGTTCTCACCGGTCATCGCCGTGCCCATACCGCCCAGGGCCTCACTCGTCCGCGATGGTCAGCACGAGCTTGCCGGTGTTCTCGCCGCGGAACAGCCGGAGCAGCGTCTCGGGGAAGTCGGCCACGGTGCCCTCGACGACGTCCTGCACCGAGGTGAGCCGGCCCTCGGCCTGCCACTCGGCCAGCTGGGCCGCGGCCTCGGCGTACCGGTCGAGGTAGTCGAAGACCACCATGCCGGTCATGGAGGCGCGGTTGACCAGCAGCGACAGGTAGTTGGCCGGTCCCTTCGCCCCGTCGACGCTGTTGTACTGGGAGATCGCGCCGCAGATGACGATCCGGGCGCCGCGCGCCAGCCGGGTCAGCACGGCGTCGAGGATGTCGCCGCCGACGTTGTCGAAGTAGACGTCGACGCCCTCGGGGGCGTGTTCGCGCAGCGCCTGCTTCACGTCCTGGTTCCGGTAGTCGATGGCGGCGTCGAAGCCGAGCTCGTCCACGAGCATCCGGCACTTGCGCTCGCCGCCGGCGATGCCGACGACCCGGCAGCCGAGGATCTTGGCGATCTGCCCCACCACGCTGCCGACCGCGCCGGCCGCACCGGAGACCACGACGGTCTGCCCCGGCTCGGGGCGGCCGATGTCGATCAGGCCGAAGTACGCCGTCATCCCGGTCACCCCCAGGGTCCCCAAGTACCGCGGGAGCGGGGCGAGTCCGGGGTCGGCCTTGGTGACGCCGCGGCCGTCCGACACGCAGTACTCCTGGACGCCGAAGGCGCCCGACACGTAGTCGCCCTCGGCGAACTTCGGGTGCCGCGAGGACATGACCCGGCCCACCGCGGCGGCCCGCATGACCTCACCGATGCCCACCGGAGGGATGTAGGACTTGCCCTCGTTCATCCAGCCGCGCATGGCCGGGTCGAGCGATATGTGGATCACACGCACCAGCAGCTCCCCCTCGCCGGGTTCACCGACGGGCGCCTCGGCGTGCTCCCAGTCGCCGGACCCGGGCAGGCCCACGGGTCGTGCGGCGAGTCGGATCTGCTGCTGGGTGCGGGACATGTGAACGGCTCCTCAGGGTGGCTACCGAAAGATGGCTACGGACGAGGTGGCTACGGGCAAGGTGGCTACGGCGAGGTGGCTACGGCGAGGTGGCTACCGACCGGTCGGTATGACAGGGGGAGGGTAGCTCCGGATCTGCGGCGGGAGCAAGGGCGGAGACGGGCGCCCGAGGGATGGCTGCCCCAGTGGCGGGCGGCCTCGGTGGCGGGCGGCCCTCAGTGGTGGGCGTGGACGACGGCGTGGCCGCGGCCGCGGGCGATCCGGAGCGCCTGCTTCAGGGAGACTCCGGCGCCGAGCATGCCGCGGGTGCGCCGATCTGCTGCCACCGGGGACAACGGGGTACCCCGAGGGGGTATTCCGCTGGAACGGTATACCCGGGAGCGGGACATCCGGGAGCGGGACGCCCGAGAGCGGGACGTCCGGTCGCCCGGAGTCAGCCGTCGGCGCCCTCGGTGATCCCCTCACTGAACTCCCACCAGGCCAGCGGCAGCCAGTCGCCGTCGATGAAGGCGTCCACGGACGCCCCGCGGCCGTTGATGGCCACCTCGGTGCCGGGCGGATATGTGGTGCCGGACAGGCCGGGCACGGGGACGAGCAGTGTCCCGAGGCGTTGCGCCACGCTTCCCGCCCTCCTTTCTCAGGCTATGCGGAACCGGACATTTAGAGCCAGATTAGCGGGGTTGTCTCAAACCACCCAGAGGAGGAGCATGAGAAATAGGTCACGTGAGGCGAATACGCCCGTGACCGCATCGCGTCCGGACGCGTTCGAGGCCGCATTCCGACGAGAGCGTATTCGCCTCCCGGCAGCAGAACATTCCTCGCCGATCGGAGGTGGACCGGACATGAAGGCCGTCGTCTACAAGGGACCGTTCGAAGTGGCGGTCGAAGAGGTCACGAAGCCGAAGGTGCAGCACCCCAACGATGTGATCGTACGGGTCACCTCCACCGCGATATGCGGCTCCGACCTGCACATGTACGAGGGGCGCACCGCGGCGGAGCCCGGGATCGTCTTCGGCCACGAGAACATGGGCATCGTCGAGGACACGGGCGAAGGGGTCACCTCGCTGAAGCGCGGGGACCGCGTCGTCATGCCGTTCAACGTCGCCTGCGGATTCTGCAAGAACTGCGTCGCCGACTTCACGGGATTCTGCCTGACGGTGAACCCCGGATTCGCCGGGGGCGCCTACGGCTATGTGGCCATGGGGCCGTGGACCGGAGGCCAGGCCGAATACCTGCGGGTCCCGTACGCCGACTTCAACTGCCTGAAACTCCCCGAAGGAAAGGAGCACGAGAGCGACTTCATCCTGCTCGCCGACATCTTCCCCACCGGATACCACGGCTGCGAACTCGCGCAGGTCACGCCGGGCGACAGCGTCGCCGTCTACGGCGGCGGGCCGGTCGGCCTGATGGCGGCCTACTCCGCCCTGCTGCGCGGCGCCAAGAAGGTGTTCGTGGTGGACCGGGTGCTCGAACGCCTGCAGAAGGCCCAGGAGATCGGCGCCGTCCCGATCAACTTCGCCGAGGGCAACCCGGTGGAGCAGATCAAGGAACAGACCGACGGCGAGGGCACCGACAAGGGCGTCGATGCCGTCGGCTACCAGGCGCACACTCCCTCCGCGGACCGCGAGGAGCCGGCGACGGTGCTCAACTCGCTGGTCGGGACCGTCCGGCCCACCGGCATGCTCGGCATCCCCGGCCTCTACGTCCCGGCGGACCCCGGCGGGCCCGACGAGAACTCCCAGCGCGGCATGCTGCTCGTCTCCATCGGCAAGCTCTTCGAGAAGGGCCTGCGACTGGGCACCGGACAGTGCAATGTGAAGCGCTACAACCGGCAGCTGCGCGACATGATCATCGAAGGCCGCGCCCGGCCCAGCTTCGTGGTCTCCCACGAACTCCCCCTGGACCAGGCCCCGTCGGCGTACGACAAGTTCGACAAGCGCGTCGAGGGCTACACCAAGGTGGTGCTGCACCCGCAGTCCTGACCCCTGCCCGTCCCCGCTCGGAGTCCCGGCCGCGCGGCCGGGGCTCCGGCACATACGGGGGCGCGGTGCGACTTCCGCTTCCGGTGCCGCCGGAGGCCGCCGCTTTCCTGCCTCATGGATCCCCGCCAGGAAATGACAATAGTACTATTCCATGAAGGCAGCGGAATCCCGGGGTTGTGCGCCGGGAGTACTGGCGGGGCATCAGAAACGAGGCGCCCACTCCCCTCCTGAACGCGCATCAGAATGCGCTTGATTTCGCTCCCATTCGCCCCGCCCGCACCTACCCGACGCGATTTTTCGCGGGTATACCTTAACTGATGCAGCGGCAGCTTCGACGGCCCTGCGAGCATTCCCCCCTTCCCGATGCGCTGGGAGGCGAGTGCCATGCCCAAGCAGGTTCTTGTGCTCCTCCGGGGCGGCCCGAGCGATATTCCCGAGATCTGGGAACTACCGCCCGGTGGAACCGATGGGCAGGTGAAGATTCCCCGTGGCAGCGGTTACGAGCATTTCGAATTCGCCCAGGAATACGCCAGGATCGGCGATGAGTTGATGCCCGTGTACCGCTGGTGCTATCGCACCTTCATCGCGGAGTAGGGCTGTTCGCACCCGTCTTCCCTGCCGGACGGTCCCAGCCAGCCGCGCCGGAACAACCGGCGACCGAGGCTCGTCCGGCCCGTCGCTCCTTCTCGCCCGGTGCCCACGGAGCACCCCGGCCGGTGACGCCGCAGTCCCCGGACCGGACCCTGATCCGCCGGCACCGGGACCAACCGTGGTTTTCAGCGTCGCCCCCTCACCGACAGCACCCGCCGGCGCGGCGGGCGCTTCGGCGACCGACTTTCCGGAGGAATCACCATGTCGACCCTGCTCCGTCACGGATGTGCCTCATGAGCGGCGCCGCGTCCCCGACCGGCGGCCGGAACGCCCGGGACGCCGTCGTCACCGGCCTCGGCTTCTGTCTGCCCGGCGGCAGCAGACCCGTCTTCAGCGCCGTCGACCTGTGGGACGTCGCCTCCCAGGGGCGCTCCTGCCTCGCCCGGGACAGCGTCTACTACGGCTCCGTCGGCCTCACCCCCGCGATGTTCGACGAACGGCTCCCGGACGTGCCGGGGTTCTTCTCCCGGCACTTCACCAACGCGCACCGGTTCGGCCTGGTCTCCCTGGTCGAGGCCTGCGCCGACGCCCAACTCGACTTTCGTGCGGGCGACTTGACCGAGGCGGCCATGCTCGCCGGGCGCGGCGGGGTGGACGCCAACATCGACAGCTATCTCTCGGTGCTGGAGGCCGACCCCGACACCACGCCGCCCGAGGACGCCATGGAGCTGTTCGTGGCCGCCGAGCAGGCGGTGACGCCCTCCGACGTGGCGCTCGTCCAGGGGGCGCTGACCCGCTCCACCGGGCCCTGCTTCACGGTGTCCTGCGGCTGCGCCTCGTCCGCCGTGCAGATCGGCAACGCCCGCCGCATGATCGCCGCCGGTGACATCGACATCGCGGTGGTGACCGGGGCGGACGTCTTCAGCGTCACCCTGATCAAGAACATCCAGCGGCTGCTCAGCGGGGCGCAGCGCACCTACGAGGCGATCCGGTCGGACGGCATGCCGGAGCTGCTGCCGTCCTTCGAACGGCTGATGCGGCCCTACGACCGGCGCGCGGACTGCGTCAACCACGGCGAGGGGTCGGCGACGGTGATCCTGGAGAGCCGGGAGCACGCCCACCGCCGCGGCGCCTACACCTACGGCCAGGTCCTCGCCCAGGCCACCACCCGGGACGGGCTCGCCAACCCGCTGGCGAGCGACGAGAGCGGATCGCAGCTGGTGGCGGCCGTCCGCAAGTGCCTCGGCGACCGGTGGGACATCGGACAGGTGCCGTATGTGCACGGCGGCAGCGACGGCAACGTCGTGGTCACCACGTTCGAGGCGAACGCGATCAGGGAGCTCTACGGCCCGGCCGCCGCCGATCTGCTGATGACCTCCCAGGAGGGCTGCTTCGGCCACAACGGGGCGCCGGCCGGCTGCCTCGGCGTGGCGCTGACGCTGCTGATGATGGAGCGCGGCCAGGTCTGCCCCACGGCCAACTGCGAACAGCCGGCCGAGAACCTCACCTTCGACCCCGTCCCCGGCGTCCGGACCCGGCCGCTCGACTTCGACTACTCGCTGAGCCTCAACTACCAGGTCGGGGGCGTGAAGAGCGCGATCCTCCTGGGGAGCAACGACGCCGTACAGCGCGGCCGATGACGCCGACGGCGCAAGAGCACGACCGCCCCGCCCGGTGGCTCCGGGCCGCGTCCTCCTGCACCGCCCCCTCGCAGCCGCCCGACCATCGAGAAGGAGGACCCGTGGAACAGCGTGAGAACGGATCGAGTCAGGAGGACCGGAGCATCGCGGTCGTCGGGATGGGGTGCCGGCTCCCCGGTGACGTCGACGCGCCCGACGCGCTCTGGCGGCTGCTGGTGGAGGGGCGGGACGTCGTCGGCGAACCCCCGCCGGAACGCGCCGAGTTGCGCGCTCCGGACACCCCTCCGCCCGGCCGGCCCGGCACCCCGGTGCCGCGCCGGGGCGGCTATCTGCGCGACGTCTCCGGCTTCGACGCGGACTTCTTCGGCGTGTCCGGCCGGGAGGCCGACGTGCTCGACCCGCAGCACCGGCTGCTCCTCGAAGTGGCCTGGGAGGCCCTGGAACACGCCGGGATGCCGCCGGACCGGCTCGGCGGCACCCCGACCGGGGTGTACGTGGGTCTCAGCTACAACGACTACATGGAGCGCCTGGCCGGCGGGCCGCAGGAGCTGGAGGGGTCGATCCTCACCAACGGGCACTGCGTCGCCTCCGGCCGGATCTCCTATCTGCTGGGCCTCCAGGGCCCTTGCGTCGCCCTGGACACCGCGTGCTCCTCGTCGCTGGTCGCGCTGCACCTGGCGTACCAGGCGCTGCGCACCGGCGAGTGCGACACGGCGCTGGCCGGCGGGGTCACCATGATGCTCCGCTCCCGGATCACCCAGTCGTTCGTCAGGATGGGAATGCTCTCCCCGACCGGGCGTTGCCGTACCTTCGACGCCGCCGCGGACGGGTTCGTCCGCGGCGAGGGCTGCGGAGTGGTGGTGCTCAGACGTCTCTCCGAGGCCGTTCGGGACGGTGACCGGATCCTCGCCGTGGTGCGCGGTTCGGCGGTGAACCAGGACGGCCGGTCCGACGGTCTCGCGGCGCCCTCGGCCGCCGCCCAGCAGGCGCTGTTCCGGGAGGCCCTGGCCGGTGCCGGGGTCGACCCGCGCGACGTGGGCATGATCGAGGCGCACGGCACGGGGACCCCCGTCGGGGACCCGATCGAGTTCGCGAGCCTGGCCGCGGTCTACGGCCCGGGCGGGAACCGGTGTGCCCTGGGGTCGGTGAAGACCAACCTGGGGCATCTGGAACCCGCGGCCGGTATCACCGGGCTCATCAAGGCCGTGCTCTGTCTGCGGAACGCTCTGATCCCGCCCAACCTGCACTTCTCGCGGTGGAATCCGGCGATCGACCCGGCGGGCACCCGGTTCTTCGTCCCGGGTGAGCCGACTCCCTGGCCGGCTCCGGACACCGCTCCGCGGCTGGCGGCCGTCTCCTCGTTCGGCTTCTCGGGGACCAACGCCCATGTGGTGCTGGAACAGGCGCCCGAGCCGCGGTCCCGGGCGCTGCTGCCGACGCCCCGGAGCGACGGGGCCGTGGGGGCCGAAGGCACTGGGGCGGAAGGCACTGGGGCCGAAGGTGCAGGGGCCGAAGGTGCTAGGGCCGAAGGTGCCGGGGCCGAAGGTGCCGGGGAGGACCCCGCGCCCGATGTCTTCCTGGTCGCCGCCGGGTCCCGGGACGTGCTGCCGGCCGCGGCGGAACGGCTCGCGGACTGGCTGGAGGGCGACGGCGCCGCGGTGCCGCTGCGGGACGTCGCCCACACCCTGGCCCTGCGCCGTTCCGCCGGGCGGGGCCGCCTCGGCGTGACGGCCGCCACGCGCCCCGAACTGACCGGCGCGCTGCGGGCGTTCGCCGCCGGCCAGGCCCGGCCGGGGGTGGTCTCCGGAGCCGTGGGCGCCGAGATATCCCGGCGGCCGGTGTGGGTGTTCTCCGGGCACGGCTCGCAGTGGGCCGGGATGGGACGCGGGCTGCTGGAGCACGAACCGGCGTTCGCCGCCGCGCTGGCCGAGGTGGACGCGCTGATCGCCGCCGAGGCCGGGTTCTCCGTCCTCGACCTGGTGCGCTCCGGCGCGGAGGTGACCGGGACCGGCCGGGTGCAGCCGGCGCTGTTCGCGCTCCAGTACGCGTTGGCCGCCACCTGGCGGGCCCACGGGGTCGAACCGGCCGCGGTGGTGGGGCACTCGATGGGTGAGGTCGCCGCCGCAGTGGTGGCGGGCGCCCTCTCCCCGGCCGACGGGGTCCGGGTGATCTGCCGCCGGTCCGCGCTGCTGACCCGCATCGCGGGGGCCGGCGCCATGGCCAATGTGCATCTGGACCGAGCCGCCGCGGAGGCGGAGCTCGAGGCCGAGGGGGCCGCGGCGGCCGTTTCGGTCGCCGTCGAGGCGGCCCCCGGACAGGTCGTCGTCGCGGGCGACAGCGCCGAGGTGGGCCGGCTGGTGGCGCTCTGGGACGCCCGGGGTGTCCCGGCGCGCCTGATCGCCGTCGACATCGCCTCGCACTCGCCGCAGGTGGAGCCCCTGCTCGACGAACTGGCCGCCGGGCTAGCGGAGTTGGATCCACAGCGGCCCGGCATACCGTTCTACTCCACCGTCCTGGACGAGCCGCGGCGGGTCCCGGACTTCGACGCCGCGTACTGGTGCGCCAACCTGCGCCGTCCGGTGCGGTTCGCCGCCGCGGTGCGCGCCGCCGCCGCCGACCGGCACACCGTGTACGTCGAGGTGTCCCCGCACCCGGTGGTCACCCGGGCCGTGTCGGAGAGCCTGACGGGCCTGGCGGGCGACCCCGTCGTGCTGCCCACGCTGCGCCGCGGCGAGGACGAGCGGTCCGTGCTGCGGGCCCAACTGGCCGCCCTGCACTGCGCGGGGGTGCCCGTCGACTGGTCGGTGCTGTACGGGGACGCCCGGCTCGCCGACGTTCCGCCCATCACCTTCGACCGGAAGCGCCACTGGGTGGACACCGTTCCGGCGGCGGGGAGCGGCACAGGGGTGAACGGCCCCACGCTGCCCGGGGTGCACGCCGAGGTGCCCGGCGACACCGTCCGCCACACCTGGCAGGGCGACGCCGGCACCGCCGCCCAGCCCTGGCTCGCCGACCACCGGGTGCACGGGGAGCCGGTGCTGCCGGGCGCCGCCTACTACGCCCTGGCGCTGACGGCCGCCTGCGAGGTGTTCGACGCCGCGCCGCACGAGGTCGAGGTGGCCGACGTCCGGTTCCGGGAGCTGCTGCGGCTGACCGAGCGCACCGAGGTCAGCACCACCGTGGTCGCCCGCGGCACCGACCACGCCGAGTGCGAGATCTTCGGCCGGGGCGAGGACGGCTGGGTCCGGCACGCCACCGCCACCCTGCGCCGGCTGAGCGACACGCCCCGGCCGCCGTCCGTGCCGGCGCCGACCCTCGCCTGGCGGCACCCCCTCGCCCTCGAACCGGACACCCTCTACACGAGCCTGCGCGCCCGCGGCCTCGAACACGGCCCCGGCTTCGCGATCCTGACGGACCTGCGCGGTTCCCGGCACGGCGACAGCTACTGGGCGCGGGTCCGGCTGCCGGACGCCGCGCTCGACGCCCACCACGGGCTGCGGATCCACCCGGTCCTGGTCGACGCCTGTGCCCAGCTCGCGGTGGCGGGCCTGATGGCGGAGGAGGGGCACGGCCTGGTGCTGCCGGTCGCGGTGCAGGCGGTCCGGCTCTTCGGCGACCCGGCGGACGCGGTGTACTGCCACGCTCGGATCTCGGAGTCGACCGCGGACAGCGTCGTCGGCCATGTGCGGCTGCTGGACGAGGCGGGCCGGCCGGTGATGGGCATCGTGGGCCTGAAGTTCGTCCGGCACGCCGGGCAGGACACCGCCGGGGTCGACCGGTGGTTCCTCGAAACCGGCTGGCAACCGGCCCCGCGTCCGGCGGCCGGGTCCGCCCCGGCGGCGGGCAGGTCCTCCCCGGCGGCTGGCAGGTCCTCCCCGGCGGAGCAGTGGCTCGTCCTCGGCGAGGCGGACGGCTCCGCCGACGAGCTGGCCGACGGACTGCGCGCGGCCGGGGCCACGGCCGACGTCCTGGACCTCCCACGGGCGGACGGCCCGCTGGAGGCCCTGCGGGACTCCCTCACCGAACGCTGGGACGGGCCGGCCGGCCGGCCGCGCGGCGTGGTGCTGCTGTGCGCCCCGCCCGGAGCGGACGACGACCCGACCGCCGACGCCCTGCGCCGCGCCCGGCGGCTGCTCGGCACCGCCCAGGCGATGGCCGCGGGCGGAGCCGAACCGCCGCGGCTGTACGCGGTCACCCGCGGCGCCCGGAGCACCGCCCCCGGCGAGCCGGTGGACCTCGCCCAGAGCGCCCTGCGCGGCGTGGTGCGCGTCCTCGCCTACGAACACCCCGAGCTGCGCGCCACCCTCGTCGACACCGGCCGGGACGCCGACGGCCTGCGGATGCTCGTCGAGGAACTGCTCGCCGCCGGGCCCGAGGACGAGGTGGCCCTGCGCGGGCCGTCCCGACAGGTGGCCCGGCTGGACTACGCGCCGCTGACCGACACCGAACGCAGCGCCGCCGCCGCCCGTCCGGTGCGCTACGGCGCCGACGGGTTCCGGCTGCGGGCGGGCCGCCTCGGCGACCTGGACCGGCTGGAACTCGCGGCGACCGGCCGCCGGGAACCCGGCCCCGGCGAAGTGGAACTGCGGGTGCGGGCGGCGGGGCTGAACTTCCGCGACGTGCTGACCGCCATGGGCCTGCTGCCCTCCGACGGCGATGTGCGGTACCGGATCGGCTTCGAGTGCGCGGGTGTGGTCACCGCCGTCGGAGCCGGGGTCGACCACCTGCGGGCCGGGGATCCGGTGCTGGCGGTGGACCTGCGGGGCGGTGCCTTCGGCTCGTTCCTCACCGTGCCCGCCGGCGCCGTCGCCCCGGTCCCGGCCCGGCTCGGCCCGGTCGCCGCCGCGGGCCTGCCGGTCGCGTTCCTCACCGCCTGGTACGCGCTGCGCCACGTGGGCCGGCTCGCCGCGGGCGAACGGGTCCTGATCCACTCCGCCACCGGCGGCACCGGGCTGGCCGCGATCGCGGTGGCCCGGCGGCTGGGCGCCGAGGTGCTGGCCACGGCTGGCAGCGAGGCGAAGCGGAACCATCTGCGGGAGCTGGGCATCCGGCACGTGATGGACTCCCGGTCGCTGGACTTCGCCGACCGGACCCGGGCCGCCACCGGGAGCGAAGGCGTCGACCTCGTCCTCAACTCGCTCTCCGGCGCGGCGATCGGGGCCGGGATGCGGACGCTCCGCCCGTTCGGCCGGTTCGTCGAGCTGGGGGTGCGGGACATCCTCGCCGACGCGCCGCTGGGGCTCGCCCCCTTCCGGGAGAACATCACGCTGAGCGCGGTGGACCTCATCGGCCTGCAGCGCAACCGGCCCGAGGTCTTCGCCACGGTCCTGCGGGAGGTCCTCGACGAGTTCGCCGACGGCCGGCTGATGCCGCTGCCCTGCCGGACCTTCCCGCTCTCCCGGGCCACCGACGCCTTCCGGCTCATGGCCGGGGCGGGCCACATCGGCAAAGTGGTGCTGACCGTGCCCGACGAGGGCACGACCACGGCCGTGCTGCCCGGGGGAGCTCCCTCGGTCCGGCCGGGCGGCGCGTATGTCGTGACCGGCGGACTGCGGGGCGTGGGCCTCGCCGCGGCCCGCTGGCTCGCGGACCGGGGGGCCGCCCATGTCGTCCTCAACGGCCGCAGCCGCCCCTCCCCCGCCGCCGAGCGGACGATCGAGGAACTGCGCGCCGCGGGCACCCGGGTCACCGTCGCCCTCGGCGACATCGCGGAGCCCGGCACCGCGGAACACCTGCTGAACGCCGCCGGTGTGGACGGCTCGACGGTCCGCGGGATCATCCACTCGGCCATGGTCCTCGACGACGCCGTCATCACCAATGTCACCGACGATCAGCTGGCCCGGGTCTGGCGGCCCAAGGTGACCGGGGCGTGGCGGCTGCACGAGGCCTGCGCCGGACAGTCCCTGGACTGGTTCGTGGTGTTCTCCTCGATGGCCTCGCTGCTGGGCAACCCCGGCCAGGGCGTCTACGCGGCGGCCAACTCCTGGCTGGACGGCTTCGCCGTCTGGCGCAGCGCGCAGGGTCTGCCCACCCTCGCCGTCAACTGGGGCCCGTGGGGGCAGACCGGGGTGGCGACCGACTTCGCCGACCGCGGCTACCGGACCATCCCCACGGAGGAGGGCTTCGAGGCCCTGGGCGCGCTGCTCGCGCACGGACGCGTCCAGACCGGAGTCATTCCCGGGGACCCGGACAGCTGGATCCTCCCGTCCGGACGGCACTCGTCGCTGTTCGGCTCGTTCGCCTCCGCCCCGGAGGAGGACGGGGCCCCCGGGGCGGGACGGGCGTCCGACGTGCCGACGGATCTGCGGTCCATCGCCACTGGGCTGGGCCGGCGGGCCGCCCTGGAGGCGTATCTCTCCGACCACATCCGGGCGGTGCTCCGGCTCGGGGGCACCACACTCGACCCGCAGACCCCGCTGAAGTCGCTGGGCTTCGACTCGCTGCTCGCCATGGAGCTGCGGGCCCGGCTGGAGTCCGGCCTCGGGGTCCGGCTGGCCGCCAACTTCGTCTGGAAGCACCCGACGCTGGCGGCGCTCGCCACGGGTCTGGCCCAGCACATGGGTCTGGAGCTGCAGAACGGCGAGGAAGGCTTCGCTGCGGGGGCCGGGCCGTCCGGTGGAACGGAGGCGTAGGCCGCTCCGACACATCCTGCCCCGCGCGTGCCTGTTCTCCGGCTCGGTCCGGACAGGCCGGGACCGCTCCCGATGAGGTGAGCGGCCCGGAGGACAGGCCTCGAACGCCGGGCCGTCCGGTTGGGTCGCCGGGCGGCCCGGTCCGCGCTGTCCGGGCGGGCCGGGCTGTGGTGTCCGGAGGGGCGGGCTGTGGTGTTCGGAGGGGCGGGGATTGCTGGTCCGGCCGGGCTCTGCCGGTCGGGCGGACAGATTCATGGGGTCCGGCCGGCCGTTTCCTGGTGTTCGGGCGGCCCCGGCGGTGAGGACGGCCCCTTTCCCCGCCACCTCAGGAAATTCGGTGAATTCCGAACCACTTACCACCCATAGTGCGGGGCCACACCATCGTCCGGGATCCCCCTAGCGCTTCGACGCCGGGCATGTCGCCTGCTGACAGAATGCGCCGGGCGGCCGAAGCGCTGGTCGACGCATCCGGGCCCGCGCCTCACACAGGAAAGATCGCTCCAGCCCTCCTGCGCAATTCCCGACCCTTCGCGTGAACGCACCTCGGGCCTCATCCCAGGTCCAGCTCCCTCGAAGGCCACTACCACCGCCCACGGACGAGCTCCCGGGAGCCGGCGACAGGCGACCCCTCAAGGCCTCAGCTCAACCTGCCCGCAGCAGATTTCCAACAGTTGACAATTCACCGAACAGCATTGATGGAAACGTCAACGGTGTGCGCCAGCGTGGGAACCCAATCCCCCGCCGCTTGTTGGATTTTCGTATTCACCACTTCATGCCACAGCAGGCACGAGATACGCCTTCCGACCTTCTAACATATCCGATTCTCTTGATGGGAGAGGGAATTACCCGCCAATTCTCGCGGGCCTGTCGGACTTCATCCGGACACCGACCCCCCGCCGGACATCCCCCCGAGGACCGCGAGAGAAAGAAGGAACTTCCATGTCCAGTCAGGTCGGTTCACAGCACGACGCGGCGGCGGCACTCGCCGCCGCCCCGCCCATCGTCTTCGCGGTCCTCCTGCCGACCGGCCCGGCGTCGGGCGGCAACCTGGTGACGATCGTCGGATCCGGGTTCACCGGCGCCACCGCCGTCAAGTTCGGCGCCAACCCGGCGACCAGCTTCACCGTGGTCTCCGACAACGTGATCACGGCTGTCGCCCCGCCCGGGAGCGGCACCGTACAGGTCACCGTCACCACGGCCAACGGGACCAGCAACGGCTTCCCCTACCTGTACATCGGCGTTCCGGGGCCGGTGATCGTCACGGCTGTCCCGCCCACCGGCCCGGCGACCGGCGGCAACCTGGTGACGATCGTCGGGTCCGGATTCACCGGCGCCACCGCGGTGAACTTCGGCGCCACGCCGGCGACCAGCTTCACCGTGATCTCCGACAACCTGATCGTCGCGACCGCGCCCGCGGGGACCGGCACCGTGCCGATCACCGTGGTCACCCCGGCCGGGACGAGCACCAGCTTCTCCTACCTGTACGTGTAGGAGCCGGAGGTCGGCCCCTGTTCCGCTTCGTGGTGCTCCCGGCACAGGCCGGGGGCACCACGACGGCGGTTCCGGAGCAGAGCGGGCCCGCCCCGCACCCGGATTCCGTCACGGTCGCAGCAAACTGACGTGGCGTCATCATGACACTGGCCCTCCCGGCGGCCACGAAGCGTCCCGGCCGCCGGGAGGGGCACAGGGCACCGTCTCGCTCCGCCCCGGTGGGCCCTACGCCTTCTTCCGTGCGACGCCCGCCCAGTAGTACGCGGCGTTCAGGTCCTCCGGGGGCTCGCCCTCCGGGCGCCAGCCCATCACCGGAACCATGCCGGGATCGACCAGTTCCCAGTCCCCGAAGAACCGCTCGACCTGGCTCCGGTCCCGCGGTACCAGCGTCATCCGGCCCTGTTCGGCGGCCCGGACGACGTCCGCCATCGCCTCCGGGTTGAAGTCCTGGCTGGGGTGGGTGACGGCGACGTGGCTGCCGGCCGGGAGCGCGTCGAGGAGGGTGGTCACGGCGGCCCAGGGGTCCTCCCGGTCGCTGACCAGCATGAGCATCGCCACCAGCAGCAGCCCGACCGGCTGTTCGAGGTCGAGCGTGCCGGTGAGCGCCGGGGAGCGGAGGATCTCCTCGGGCCGGCGCAGATCGGCCTGGAGGTAGACGGTGCGGCCGCGGCCGTCGCCGTCGGTCAGGGAGTCGGCGTGGAACTCGGCGTGGGCCTGCACGATCGGGTCGTTGTCCACACAGACGACCCGGCTGTCCGGTGCGACGATCCCGGTGACCGAGTGGGTGTCACCGGCGGCGGGGACGCCGGTGCCGATGTCCAGGAACTGCCGTATTCCGGCCTCCCCGGCCATGTAGCGCACGGCGCGGCCGAGGAATCTGCGGTTCTCCATGGCCATCGTCCGGATGCTGGGAATGGCCTGTTCGAAGGCCTGGCCCAGGGCCCGGTCGGCGGCGAAGTTGCTGCTGCCGCCGAGCCAGTAGTCGTACATCCGGGCGGAGTGCGGGAGACGGGTGTCGATCTGCGACGGCGCGGGCTGATCATTCGTCATGACCTCAATGTGCACGATCCCGCCGGTGACTGCCACCGGCCCGGCACACCCGGTCACCATCGGTCCTCCGCGTCGGGCCCGTATCCGCGCGCTTCCGCACGAGGACCGGGCCCTGCCACGACGGAGCCGGGCCACGACGGAGCCGGGCTACGCCGCCCGCGCGCCGCCCGTCAGCTCGGCGCGGAACGACGCGACGCTGTCCCGGGCCTGTTCCAGGCCGATGCGCTCGAAGACGCGGCGGAGCTCGTCGAGGTCGGCCAGGGTCTCCCGGTCCGGACGGCCCAGCCGGGACCGGGACTTGACGAGGCCGAGCCGGGACAGCGCCTCGCCCCGCGGCTCCTCGATCTCCTCGAACTTCCGCAGCGCGTCGGCGTAGACCCGGCCCGCCTCCTCGTACCGCCCGTCGCGGAAGAGCACGTTGCCCCGCATCTTGCGGTTGTAGGCCAGGGCGCTGGAGAGGTCCATGGTGCGGCAGATCTGCTCCGCCTCGGACAACAGCTCCAGCGCCCGCTCCGGCCGGCCCTGGAGCGAGAGCACATCGGCTATGCCCCGCAGGGCCCAGGCGCGGCCGCGGAAGTCGTCGGCGTTGCCCGCGACTTCGGCTCCTTCCTCGAACATGGCGAGCGCCGTGTCGTAGGAGCCGGTGTTGCGGTGCATCTGGGCGATGCCCGAGAGCGCCCACACCATGTGCCGGGCCTCGCCGTGCTCCCGGGCCTCCGCGAGCAGGCGTTCGTGCAGGTCGCGGACGGCCTCGTAGTCGCCCTGGATGCGGCCGGTCTCGGCGAGGCCGGCGACGGAGTAGCCGAGCGCCAGCCGGTCCCCGCCCTGTTCCGCCAGTTCGACGGCGGCGGCCAGCCAGCGGCGGGCGAGCGGCAGCCTGCCGCACTGCCGGGCGAGGGTGCCGCCGCTCCACAGAGCCCAGGCCATCGCTCCCCGGTCCCCGGCCCGCCGGGCGGCCCGGTAGCTCTCCCGCCAGGCACGTTCGGCGTCCTCGACCCGGCCGAGCCGGCGGTTCGCCTCGGCCACGGCGAGTCCGGCCCGCGCGAACTCCAGGACCGACTGCCGCTGTTCCTCACTCGCCTTGGCCAGAACCTCCTCGTAGGAGGAGTTCACGGAGAGGGAGGAGCCGAGGGCTCCCTGGTATTCGGGGGCGAACGCCTTGCCGTACATGATCCCTGTCTTCCCTATCGATGTGCCTTCCCACAGAAAACTATGAGATCGGGGATCTTCATCGAATCAGCCCCCACGCTGGTTGTGACGTCAGCCCCTGGTCTGACAACCACCCTCCGGAGATCATCTCGGAGATGTACGCACGACGGCCGCTCCCCTCGGGGAAGCGGCCGTCCTCGCAGGTCACGGCGTTACGGGCGGAGGGGTCCGGTGCAGGAGTAGTCCGCCGTCGCGGCGGTCCGGTCGGCCCAGACCGTGGCCTTGTCGTACTGGCAGACCATGTCGGCCAGGTTGTTCATCGCCGGTGCGGCCCGTTCCAGGATGAAGTAGTCGACGGTCGCCGCCATCGCCTTGCTGACGGCGCCGGGCGAACTGCCGTCGTCGAGCCGGGCGGTGATCCGGCCGGTGCAGGTGAAGCGGGGGAGGTCGGCCCGGGCACTCTGCTTGCACGCCGGGGTCTGCTGGGTCGCCTCGCGCAGGCTGTTCTCCACGGCCTTCGGCTGGGTGGCGTACAGCTTCCGCAGCGGGGTGTACTCGGTGCGGGGCACGAACAGGTCGTCGTACTCGGCGATCCGCTCGTCCAGATAGCGGTCGTAGGCCTTCTGGAGCTCGGCGTCACCGCTGAGCCGGTTGCGGAACGCGTCGAAGCCGGCCACGTCGTCGGAGCGCAGATGGCCGTACATCTCGGTGAGCAGCTCCGGCCAGTGGCGGCCGAGCATCGCGAAGAACGAGCCGGCGTAGCTGTAGAAGCGGAAGCCGTCCCGGGCGTACTCGGCGTGCAGCAGCTGACGGACGGTCATCCGGGGGCCGCCGTTCTGGGTGTCGCGCATGACGGAGCCGATCAGGTCCTTGCGCTGCTTGACCCCGTCCTCGCGGGTGGCCCCGGCCAGGTACTCGGCCATGCCCTCGTCGAACGCGGTGGTGCGGTCGCCCTCGTACCACGGCCCCTCGCCGAAGAAGCCCGGCACGGCGAAGCGGCCGTTGAGGTAGTGGGTGTACTCGTGCCGGAAGAGCTCCTCGAGGGTGAGCCGGGAGTCCTGCGGGACGCGCCGCTGATAGGTGTAGAAGGTGGCCCCGTTCTCGATGTAGACGCCGCCGTTGTCGGTGCCCATGTCGTAGAGGTACGGGTGGAACGTCTCGTAGTCGGCGCGCGAGGCGTAGAGCCGGATGCCGAGCTTGCTGTTGGGGTCCGCGGCGAGCGGCTCGTGCGCGCCGAGGATCCGGAAGAACTGGGCCTTGACCTGCACGGAGGCGTAGTAGAGCTGTTCCACCGTGGGGTTGTCGAGGGCGGTGCGGGTCTCGATGCCGCCGTCCTCGTAGCGGTAGGCGCGCGGGAAGACCTCGGCCTCGACGTCGGAGCGGCAGGCCCGGTGCGGGGCGCACAGCCGGTGGTGCTCCAGCCAGGAGGCGAGGGCGAGCCAGGGCGCGGAGAGCCGCTGGAAGCGCTCGGTGACGACGGGGAACAACTGCTGGAGGTCGCGGAGCAGTTCCTGCTGGACGGGGGCGAGGGTGCTCAGCCGTCCGTACTCGCTGAGCCCGTCGCGGATCAGCCAGCTGTGCTCGGCGGCCAGATGGGTGTAGCCGCTGAACGCCCGGAGCGCCGCCCGGTAGCCGGCGTCGGCGGCGACGGCCGCCTCGAAGGCGTCGTCGGAGGTGGTGAGGCCGCGGAAGTTGAGGATCAGGGCGTCGAGGGCGGCGGTGCGGCGGACCTGGCTCCGCCACTGATCGGTGCTGCCGTCGACGGCGCGCAGCAGCTTCTCCAGCAGCCCGAGGAAGTGCTGCCGCACCCCCTCGGTGTCCAGCACGATCATGAATTCGTGCAGGGTGCCGCCGGCGAGCGCGGTGTCGTCGAAGGCGTGGGGGTTGGCCGTGAACGCGTCGGCGGCGCCACGGACGGCGGCGGCGAAGGCCGCGCCCCCGAGGTCGATGTCGTCCCGGTACCAGTCGTGGTAGACGGCGGCGTGCAGGAACCACCACAGCTCGTACAGGTGCCCGGAGTTGCTGCCGTCGTTCTGCGGGGAGACGGCGGCGATGCGGGACAGGACGGCCCGGGCGTGCTGCGGGGTGAGTACCCGGGCCAGGTCGGCGTCGTAGGTCCACACCAGATTCCGCAGGCAGTTCTCCACGGTGACGTCGGGCGCGGTGAGGAAGTCCGCCAGTCCGGACGGGCTCAGGCGTCCCACGTCGGCGCGGGTGCAGGGCACGGCGGCCCCGGTCCCGGTCCCGGGCCGGCCCGGGACGACGGTCCGTACGGCGCCCTGCGGCGCCTCGGTGAGCCGGGTGCCCTCCGGGGTGAGCGGGGCGGGGACGGTGGCGGGCGTGACGGCCGGGGCCTTGGCGAGCCGGACGGCGTGGTCGCGGTCGTGCGGGGCGGGCGCCGGACGGTCCGCGCCGGGCGCGGGTGCGCCGGGCGCGGGTGCGCCGGCCGGGCGCGGTGCGGCGGGGGCCGCCTGGGCGACGGGCGAGAGGCAGAGGCCGGCCAGCAGGGCGAACACCGGCCCGGCGGTCAGAGCTCGACGGTGGGGACGTCTGAGCGTGGGCATGGGTGGGGTCCTCTCAACGGAGGGGTGCGGCCGGGGCCGCGCCGTCGAGAGTAGGGTGTGACATTTTACTGACGGAGAGAAGGGAAGAACCGGCCAAGAAATGACAGAGCGTCAACGGTGCCGGGGTGCCATCCGCACGCCGGCCACGCCAGGCACTGTCTGCGCTGTCCCCCTGCCGTGCCCCCGGTGCGGCACGAGGTCAACGTCACCGCGTGTGACGGCTGTTCACCCGTGGGGTGCACCACCGGCCGGGAGCCGAACCGGGGCCACCGCCCGCCTCACCGCCGCGCCCCACCGCCGGAGCCACGGCCGCCGTCCACGTCGACGCTCCCCTCGGCACCGCCCTCCACGTCACCGTCGGCCGCCCGACCCTCGGCCCACAGCGTGCGGACGTGCCCCAGATGGGCCCCCATGCACGCCTCGGCGCCCTCGGCGTCCCCCGCGAGCAGCAGGTCCAGCAGCCGCTCGTGCTCCTCCGCCGAGGCGACGAGAACGCCGCGTTCCGCGAGGCCGGTCAGCCCGTAGAGGCGGGAGCGCTTGCGCAGGTCGCCGACGACTTCCACCAGCCGTTCGTTTCCGGCCAGGGTGAGCAGCGACAGATGGAAGCGCCGGTCGTGCTCCAGATAGCCGATCAGATCGCCCGCGCGCGCCGCCTCGACGATCCGCGCGGCGACCGGGCGCAGCGCCTCCAGTTCGGCTCGCGGGGCGGCGCGGGCGATCCGGCCCATCAGCGGGACCTCGATGAGGCGCCGGATCTCGGTGTACTCGTCGAGGTCGCGTTCGGAGACCGCGGTGATCCGGAAGCCCTTGTTGCGGACGGGCTCGACCATGCCCTCCTTGGCGAGGTCCAGCATGGCCTCTCTGACCGGGGTCGGAGAGACCCCGAACTGCCCGGCGAGCGCGGGAGCGGAGTAGACCAGTCCGGGGCGGAGTTCACCGGCTATGAGTGCGGCCCGCAGCGCGTGGGCCACATGGTCCCGGATGTTGCGCCGCTCGGGCACGAGGGGCAGCTTCAGCGGGGAACCGTGGTCGGCGGTCATGGGCGCTTCTCCTCGATCGGCGACGGCGTGACGGTGACGGGACCGGCCGGGCGGAGCGACCTGCGCCCAAGATATCGGCGGGCCGGGCCGGCGCGCTCGGCAGCCCCGAAGCCGGTGCCCCCGACAGCCCCTACCACCGGATTTCTTGACGGCTCATCATCACGCAGGGGCTCGACACGCATCGCTTCCCCGGGCCCGCACCCACCGCAGCGCGCACAGGAGCCCTCACCTGGAGAAAACAACCGAGAAAACCACCTCTGCCCCTTTCATGGCGCTTGATATCGATTTACCCCCGCTCTAAGGTCCCTGTGAAGGAGAACCGCACAGGGTGACGCCCGTGGTGCCACCGGCCCCGGAATGAGGTGCAGGACGCATGGACGGACGGGGCGGCCCCGGCGCGGGACACCGGCCCGGGCGCCGTGCGCGAGCCCGGCGCCCGCGGACGCTGCGCGCCCTCGCCGTGGCCCCGCTGCTGGCGGCTTCGCTGCTCACCGCCTGCGGAGGCGAGCAGACCGCCGGCCGTCCCACCCTCAACTGGTACAACTTCCCCGACGACTCGGGGGCCCTGCAGAAAGCGGCCGACACCTGCAGCAAGGCGTCGGGCGGCCGCTACACCATCAGCTACCACAAGCTGCCCCGCACGGCGGACGGCCAGCGGCAGCAGCTGGTGCGCAGGCTCGCCGCCCAGGACAGCTCGCTCGACATCCTGGGGCTCGACGTGACGTGGTCCCCCGAGTTCGCCGAGGCCGGCTGGATCCGGCCGTGGACCGGGGCGGCCCGGCGGGAGGCCGTCGCCGACACGCTGCGGGTCCCGCTGCGCACGGCGACCTGGCAGGGCAAGCTGTACGCCGCCCCGTACAACACCAACACCCAGCTGCTCTGGTACCGCGACGACCTCGTCCCGAAGCCGCCCAGGACGTGGGCGGAGATGCTGGACATCGCCCGGCGGCTGGCCGCCGAGGGCAAGCCGCACTACGTGGAGATCCAGGGGGCCCAGTACGAGGGGCTCACCGTCTGGTTCAACTCCCTGGTGACGAGCGCCGGGGGCAGCATCCTCACGCCGGACGCGACCGCGCCCTCCCTCGGCCCACCCGCGGTACGGGCCGCGCAGATCATGCACGACCTGGCGACGTCCCCGGCGGCCGATCCGTCGCTGTCCAACCAGATGGAGGACGAGAACCGGCTGGCCATGGAGTCCGGCACGGCGGCCTTCGAGATCAACTACCCGTTCGTCTATCCGTCGATGAAGACCAACAACCCGCGGCTGTTCCGGCACTTCCGCTGGGCCCCCTATCCGCGGGTCGACGCCGATCGGCCGTCCCACGCGACGATCGGCGGCATCGACCTGGCGGTCGCGCGGTACTCACGCCACCCCGACGAGGCCTTCGAGGCCGCTCTCTGCCTGCGCAACCGGGAGAACCAGCTGGCCGCGGCCCTGCAGGGCGGCCTGCCGCCGACCCTGCGGAGCCTGTACTCCGACCCGGCGCTGCGGAAGAGCTATCCGTTCTCGGGGGTGGTGCTCGACGCGCTGGAGACGGCGAGCATCCGGCCGCAGACCCCCGCCTACCAGAACGTGTCGATCGCGATCTCCCACGCGCTCTCTCCCCCGTCCGGGATCGCGCCGGTGAGCTCCGTCTCCGAGGCCTCGGAGCAGATCCGGCAGGCGCTGCGGTCCGAGGGGCTGGTCCCGTGAGCCGTCCGCACGCCCGTCCCGGGGCGGAGTCCGTGGCCGAGTGGGCGACCGAGCGCCTTTCCGTACCCGTGGCCGCACCCGATCCCGTGCCCGGTGCCATGCCCCATCCCATGCCCCATCCCGTGCCCGATCCCGTGCCCGATCCCGTGCCCGATCCCGTGCCCGATCCCGTGCCCGCAGGGAGTACACGATGAGCCGTCAGGAGGTACCGGCCGGTGGCGCGCCCGCGGCTGCGGACCGGGCGCCGTCGACCGGGGCCCGGCAGGAGCGGCGGCTCGGCTGGCTGTTGTGCGCTCCGGCCGTCGTGGTGATGCTCGCGGTGACGGCCTACCCCATCGGGTACGCCGTGTATCTGTCCCTCCAGCGCTACGACCTGCGCTTCCCCGCGCGGGCTGAGTTCATCGGCCTCCGCAACTACGGCGCCGTGCTCAGCTCGCCGTTCTGGTGGACGGCGTTCTGGGTGACCGTGCTGATCACCGCGGTCTCGGTGGCGATCGAACTCGCCTTGGGCATGTGCCTCGCCCTGGTGATGCACCGCACCCTCTTCGGCCGCGGCACGGTCCGCACGGCGATCCTGGTCCCGTACGGGATCGTGACGGTGGTCGGGGCGTTCTCCTGGCAGTACGCCTGGACCCCGGATCTCGGGTATCTGGCGGGGCTGCTGCCCCCGGGGAGTGCGCCGCTGACCGAGCAGTGGCCTGCCATCGGGCTGATCATCCTGGCCGAGGTGTGGAAGACCACGCCGTTCATGGCGCTGCTGCTGCTCGCGGGGCTGGCCCTGGTGCCGGAGGAGACGCTGCGCGCCTCCATGGTGGACGGCGCCCACGCCGGACAGCGGTTCTTCCTGGTCATCCTGCCGCTGATGAAGCCGGCGATCCTGGTGGCGCTGCTGTTCCGCACCCTGGACGCGTTCCGGGTGTTCGACAACATCTATGTGCTGACCGCGGGCGCCCATGACACGGGGTCGGTGTCGATCCTGGGCTACGACAACCTGTTCACCGCGCTGAACCTGGGCATCGGATCGGCGATCTCGGTGCTGATCTTCATCTGCGTCGCGATCATCGCCTTCGTCTTCATCAAGCTCTTCGGCACGGCAGCACCCGGTTCGGAGGTGAGACGCTGATGGCGGAGGCAGGCAAGCGGCACGCCCTCGGCTGGACCGTCGTCAATGTGGTGGTGGTGCTCTACGCGCTGTTCCCGGTGTGGTGGATCGCCGCCCTGTCGTTCAAGGACCCCAGCACGCTCACGGACGGCGACTTCGTCCCGTCCCGGTGGACGCTGGAGAACTACCGGGGCATCTTCGAGACCTCCGAGTTCACCCGGGCGCTGATCAACTCGATCGGGATCGCGCTCATCGCGACGCTGATCGCCGTCGTGCTCGGCACCATGGCCGCCTACGCGGTGGCGCGGCTGCGCTTCCCGGGCAAGCGGCTGCTCATCGGCATGTCGCTGCTGATCGCCATGTTCCCGCCGATCTCGCTGGTGTCGCCGCTGTTCAACATCGAGCGGGTGCTGGGGCTGTTCGACACCTGGCCGGGGCTGATCATCCCGTACATGACGTTCTCGCTGCCGCTGGCGATCTACACGCTGTCGGCGTTCTTCCGGGAGATCCCCTGGGATCTGGAGAAGGCCGCCAAGGTGGACGGTGCCACGGCCGCTCAGGCCTTCCGGCTGGTGATCGTGCCGCTGGCGGCGCCGGGCGTCTTCACCACGGCCATCCTGGTCTTCATCTTCTGCTGGAACGACTTCCTGTTCGCGATCTCGCTGACCTCGACCACGGCGGCCCGGACCGTGCCCGCCGCCATCGCGTTCTTCACCGGGAGCTCGCAGTTCCAGCAGCCGACCGGCTCGATCGCCGCGGCCGCCGTGGTGATCACCATCCCCATCATCATTTTCGTACTGTTGTTCCAGCGGCGGATCGTCGCCGGACTGACCTCCGGGGCGGTCAAGGGCTGACCGGCCACCCGGGGATCCCCCGGCCCGGGGCCGACGGCGGCCCGCCGACCAGAGGACGAGGAAGAGCGACCATGGCCGAGATCATTCTCGAGGGCATCACCAAGCGGTACCCGGACGGCGCGGTCGCCGTGAAGGACATCGACCTCGCGATCGCCGACGGCGAGTTCGTGATCCTGGTCGGCCCCTCCGGCTGCGGGAAGTCCACCACGCTGAACATGATCGCGGGCCTGGAGGACATCACCGAGGGCACCCTCCGCATCGGGGACCAGGTCGTCAACGACCGGGCGCCCAAGGACCGCGACATCGCGATGGTGTTCCAGAGCTATGCCCTGTACCCGCACATGAGCGTCCGGGACAACATGGGCTTCGCGCTGCGGCTGGCCAAGGCCGACAAGGCGACCATCCGCACCAAGGTGGAGGAGGCCGCCCGGATCCTCGATCTGACCGAGCACCTGGACCGCAAGCCCGCGAACCTGTCCGGAGGACAGCGGCAGCGGGTGGCGATGGGCCGGGCGATCGTCCGGGACCCCAAGGCCTTCCTCATGGACGAGCCGCTGTCCAACCTGGACGCCAAGCTCCGGGTCCAGATGCGCACCCAGATCTCCCGGCTGCAGCAGCGGCTGGGCACCACCACGGTCTACGTCACCCACGACCAGACGGAGGCCATGACCCTCGGCGACCGGGTCGTGGTGCTGCGGGGCGGGGTCGTGCAGCAGGTCGGCACGCCCCAGCACCTCTACGACGAGCCCCGCAACCTGTTCGTGGCGGGTTTCATCGGCTCCCCCGCGATGAACTTCCTCCACGCGACGCTGGAGAACGGCACCCTGCGCACCTCGCTGGGCACCATGCCGCTCGACGACCGCACCCGGCAGGCCCTGGAGCGACGACACGCACCGCGCGACCTCATCATCGGCTTCCGGCCGGAGGACTTCGAGGACGCGTCGCTGGTCGACCCGGGGCGCACCGGCTCCGCGTTCACCTTCACCGTCACCGTGGACGTGCTGGAGTCGGTGGGTTCGGACGTCTACGTCTACTTCACCGAGGAGACGGGAGCGCCCGTCAGCGCCGAACTGGAGGAGCTCGCGGCCGACTCCGGCCTGCGGGAGGCCGGATCGCACGGCGGCCAGATCGTCACCCGGCTCGACGCGACCACCCGGGCACGGGAGGGCCATCCCGTCGAGCTGACGCTCGACGTGGCCCGGGGTCACATCTTCGACCCGGGCACCGGCACCAACCTCACCCACCCCGAGCACGTCGACCGCGACTGACCGGCCCGATGAAGTCCTCGATCGCCCGGACGAACGCGTCGGGCCGGTCCTCGGGGATGAGGGTGCGGCTGTCCTCGACCTCCGCCAGGCGCGCGTCCGGCAGCAGTTCCACGAACCGGCGCCCGTGGGCGGGCGGCATCACCCGGTCCTCCGCCGCCCAGAGGACCAGCGTGGGCCGGTCGAAGGTGCGCAGCCCCTCGGCCGCGTCCAGCATGTCGTCCGGCCGGGCCGAACGGAGATACGCCGTCAGGTCCCGCCGGACCGCACGGGAGGTGATCAGCGGGCGGAACCACTGCTCGGTGATCTCGTCGGGGACGGGCCGCTTCGTCATCCACCCCAGCACGGTCGGGCCGCGGCGCAGCGCGGGCACCCGCAGCGCCTGCGCCACCGGGTAGAGACCTCCCGGGAGCTTCCCGGCCAGCGAGACGGCCTTGCCGGGCAGCCCCGGCGGGAAGTTCTCGAAGGCCTCGCAGGAGGAGATGACCAGCCGCGCGATCCGGTCCCGGCTGCGGGCCGCGGCGAACAGGAACAGACCGGAGTCATTGCCGACCAGCGTCACATCGCGCAGGTCGAGCCGCTCCAGTAACTCCGACTGGAGCCGTCCGATGCCCCGGGGCGACAGATCGGCCCCCGGGCGCATCGGCGTGCGGTGACCGCCGAGGGGCAGCACGGGCACGACGACGCGGTGCCGGCGGCTCAGCTCCGGGACGACCTTCCGGTAGAGCGAACCGTCCATGCCGAGGCCGTGGATCAGGACCACGACAGGGCCGTCCCCTCCCGTGTCCTCGTACTCCACGGTTCCGGCGCTGAGTTCGATGCTGGGCATGACGCTCCTCCTGGGCGCACGGGCGGCCTCCTGGGCGCACGGATGAGGTCATGACCTGTCGTCCCCTGTTCGGCAGGTCATGGGCATCCGATGCCGACGGCGGGTGCGCCCCGCTCCCCCGCGGTCGTCACGTCACGGCGCAGGACGGCTCTCCCCTCGGCCGTGGGGCACGCGAGGAATCCATACGCTGACGTACGGTTGACCATACGCCACCGTATGGCCCCGTACAAGGCCGGCTCCAGAACAAGACCGGACACGGGCCGTCGGCGGCGGCCGGTGGGACCGCCTGTTCGCACGGCGTCCCGGCCTCCGCCCGGCGCGCTCCGCCGAAAACTCCTCGCCGTTCGTTGAACACCCTCCGCGGCGCCTGCGTACCTAGACCCGAGCGCCGCGTGGAGATGCCCGGTGAGACAAGCGAACGTGAGGATTGGTTATGGGGAAGTGGCGAACTGTGTCGCTCGCCGGTGTGGCTGCGAGCATGCTCCTGGTCTCGGCGTGCGGTTCGGAGGCGAAGCCGGCCAATACCGACCTGGTCCAGCCGGCGGCCGGTTCGGCCGCTCCGAACGCCGGAACCGGCGAGGCGGGCAACGCCCCCGCGGGCAACACCCCCGCGGGCTCCAAGAAGGAGGAGGGCGGGGCCGAGGCCGCGGGCGAGCTCGCGGTGCGGGCCGACGCCACGCTGGGTCCGATCGTGACGGACGGCGAGGGCCGGACGCTCTACCGCTTCGACAAGGACACCCCCGACCCCGCCAAGTCCAACTGCGACGGTGACTGCGCCAAGACGTGGCCGCCCGTCCCGGCGGCCGACGCCAAGGCGTCCTCCGGCCTCAACCCCGACCTCGTCGGTTCGGTCACCCGCTCGGACGGCACCGAGCAGCTCACCGTCGGCGGCTGGCCGATGTACCGCTACGCCAAGGACGCCAAGGCCGGTGACACCAAGGGGCAGAACGTCGGCGGCACCTGGTTCGCCTCCGCTCCCGACGGTGCGAAGTCCGGCAAGGAGCGCCCGAAGCTCGGCGTGCTGAAGAGCCCCGAGCTGGGCGAGGTGCTGACGGACAAGAACGGCAAGACGCTCTACCTCTTCACCAAGGACACCCCGTGGCCGATGAAGACGGCCTGCGACGACAAGTGCCTGGAGAAGTGGACCCCGTCGGAGCCGGTCAGCGCGGCGGACGCCAAGGCCGCGGGCATCGACCCGAAGCTGCTCTTCACCTTCACCACCCCGAACGGCACCAAGCAGGAAGCCATCAACTGCTGGCCCGCGTACACCTTCAAGGGTGACAAGGAGCCCGGCCAGACCAACGGCCAGGGCGTGGGCGGCACCTGGTTCGCCATCAAGAAGGACGCCGAGAACGACCGCGGCAAGACCATCCCCGCGGCCAAGGGCAAGGCGGGCGGCGGCGCCGAGAAGGAGGGCTCGTCCTACAGCGGCGGCGCCGCGGACAGCGGCTCCTCGGCGGACAGCGGCTCCACCGACACCTACGGCTCGACCGGTGGCGGCTACGGCTACTGACCTCCGCCCCCGGCCCCGGCCCCGGCCCCGGAGTGGCGGTCCGTCCGTAGCGGACTGAAGGAGCCTGAGACGGCGGGGTGACAGGCCCCGCCGGAGCGGAACACCCACGATCCCGTCACCGGTGCGCACCGGTGACGGGATCGTGCTGTGCGGCCGCGCCCCGTGCCGACGGGGTCCGGTCCGCGCCGACCGGGTCCGGTCCACCCCGCGGGCGGGGCCGCGATCCGAACGAGGCGCGGCGTGAGTGCGTGCAGGGCGCCGCGGAGCGGACGGGAGTTCGACGACAGGGCCGCGACGACAGGGCCTAACGGACCCTGGCGCCCTCGGACTCCTCGTTCTCCTCGCCGGGCAGATGCACATCGTCGACGGCCACGTTCACCTCGACGACCTCGAAGCCCGTCATCCGTTCCACCGCCTCGACGACGCTCTCCCGCACCTCGCCGGCGACATCGGTGATCTCGGCGCCGTACTCGACGACCACATCGAGGTCGAGTGCGGCCTGCCGCTCACCGACCTCGGCCTTGACCCCGCGGGCGACGCTCGGCCGCATCCCGGGAGTGCGCTCGCGGACCGCGCCGAGGGTGCGGGCCATGCCGGCTCCGAGGTCGTGGATGCCGGGTACGTCCCGGGCGGCCATCGCGGCGATCTTCTCCACGACGCCGTCCGCGATGGACGTGCTGCCGCGTTCCGTGGGTGCCGCCGGCTTTGCCGTCGCGGACGGCGCCCCGGCCTTCGTGGAGACACCGGCCCCACGGGAAGCGTTCTTCTCCGTTGCTGTGCTGAGCTGCTCCGCCATGGCGAGCCACTCCTCTCCAGAGGTCCTGGACGATCCGTGCGGCGGCGCGCGTTTCCCGCGCATCCCGGCCCCTTCGTCCAGCGTAGGTGCGGCTGTGGCCCCCGGCGCGGTGGACCGGGGACGCCGTGGCCGGGGCCGCTGCCGAGCCACCGGTGGTCCCCGCGCACGGACCGGGAGCGGACAAGTCTGGACGTTCTGCGCATGGTCCGTAGGATGGGCTGTCCTCGCAGGTGGAAGCCTTCCTTCCGGGTTGGTGGGCCTGCCGGAGGGGAGGGCTGCACGATGGCTTCCAGCGGTGCGACGGCTACCAGCGACACGGCGCCCACGGACCGGCCCGGGGAACGGGCGCGGCTGGCGGCGGTGCGCCGCTACGCGATCCTCGACACCCCCGCCGACGGGGCCTTCGACCGGGTGGCCGGTCTCGCCGCGCGGATCTTCGATGTCCCGATGGCGTCCGTGACGATCGTCGACCGGGACCGGATCTGGTTCAAGGCCCAGCAGGGGCTCCCCCCGGGGATCTCGGAGATCGTCCGGGAAGCGGGACTGTGCGCCTCCGCGATCCTGGACGGCCGGCCGTACGTGGTGACCGACGCGCGCCGCGACCCGCGGACGGCGAGGCATGCACTGGTGCGCGGCGAGCCGGGGGTGCGCTTCTACGCGGCCGCCCCGATCACCAGCTCCGGGGGCCACCGGCTCGGCACCGTCAACATCATGGACACCCGCCCGCGCCGGATCGGCGACCGCGAGCTGGCGACGCTGGCGGATCTCGCCGCCGTCGTCATGGACGAGCTGGAGCTGCGGCTGTCGGCCATGCGTACGCTGCGGGTCGAGCGGGACATGCGGATCAGGGTGGAGACCGAACGGGCCCGCCTGGCCCACCTGGCATCCGTGCTCCAACGCACCCTGCTGCCGCCCGCCCTGCCCCGCGTACCGGGCCTGGACGTGGCCGCGCACTACGAGATCGCCTCGGCCGACCAGGTGGGAGGCGACTTCTACGACCTGTTCCCGCTGGGCGGACGGCGCTGGGGGTTCTTCCTCGGCGACGTCTGCGGCAAGGGGCCGGAAGCCGCCGCGCTGACCTCACTGGCCCGCTACACCCTCAGGTCGGCCGCCGTGCACAACCCCGACCCGGTGGCGGTGCTGCGGATCCTCAACACCGTGCTGCTGCACGAGCAGCAGGGCGACGACCCCCGCTACTGCACCGTGCTGTTCGGGCTGCTCGCACCGGACGGCGACGGGTTCGCCGTCACCCTGGCCGGCGGCGGCCATCCGCCCGCGCTGCTGCTGCGCAGGGAGGGGACGGTGGAGCCGCTGCACCCGCCGGGCGGGCAGCTGATCGGCGTGCTGCCCGATCCGCACATGGCCCGGATCACCGTCCGGATGCGGCCCGGGGACGGGCTGCTGCTGCACAGCGACGGCCTGACGGAGGCCCGTACACCGGGCGGCGGCATGCTCGGGGAGGAGGGGCTGCGGAAGCATCTGGCCGGCTCCCGACCGGCGGCGGCCGGAGCGGACGGCGTCCTGACCGACCTGCGGAAGCTGCTGGTGGGCCTGGACGCCCGGCTGTGGGACGACACGGCGCTGCTGGCCCTGGTCGTGCCGCGGGCCTGAAACGCCGCCGCACCCGGTGCCCGTGGGCACCGGGTGCGGTGGGTGCGCGGTCCACCGTCGCGACCGGGGGGTTCAGCGCTGGGGCGGACCGGCGGTTCAGCGCTGGGTCAGCAGCCCGCTGCGCAGGTTGCCGAGCATCCGGGTGAGCAGCCGGGACACATGCATCTGGGAGACCCCGAGCTCGGCGCCGATCTCCGCCTGGGTCATCTCCGCGCCGAACCGCATCTGCAGGATGCGGCGGTCGCGCTCCCCGAGCTGCTCGACGAGCGGCTTGAGCGCCTGGAGGTTCTCCACCCCTTCCAGGGCCGGGTCGAGTTCGCCGATGCGCTCCGCGAAGGTCGCGCTCCCGCTCTCGGTGCTCTCGTCCACCGGCACGTCCAGCGATCCGGCCGTGTAGCCGTTGCTGGCGACGAGCCCCTCGACGACCTCTTCCTCGCTGAGCCCGAGGTGCTCGGCGAGCTCGGTGGTCGTCGGGGAGCGGTTCATGCGCTGGGACAGCTCGTCGTTCGCCTTGGCGAGGTCGATGCGCAGCTCCTGAAGGCGCCGCGGCACGTGGACCGACCAGCTGGTGTCACGGAAGAACCGCTTGATCTCGCCGATGATGTACGGCACGGCGAAGGTGGTGAACTCGACCTCGCGGGACAGGTCGAACCGGTCGATCGCCTTGATCAGACCGATGGTGCCGACCTGGACGATGTCCTCCATGTCGTCCGCGCGGTTGCGGAACCGGGCGGCGGCGTAGCGGACGAGGGAGAGGTTCAGCTCGATGAGGGTGTTGCGCGCGTACTGGTGGTCGTGGGTGCCCTCCTCCAGCACCGCCAGCTGGTCGAAGAAGAGCTTCGACAGCTCGCGGGCGTCCCGGGGGGCCACCTTGGTCGCGTCCTCGACCCAGGGGAGTTCTGCCGTCCGGGTGTCGCTCTCCTGCATGGGCTCACTCGTCGTGCGATGAGCCGGTGCCGTGGATACCGTGGCGCTCACGTGGTCCTCCCCTTCTTCCGCGTTGTGCGGCGCCTACCCCGGTTCACCGGGACCACACCTACCGATTTCGGTGAACCGGCGAGAGCGTCGCGCGGCGTGTCCTGCGGCGCGGCGCGCAGCGGGGCCGGGACGGCGGTCCGGCTATCCGTCGTCGCCCACGCGCAGCCGGCCCACGACGCGTTCCAAATCGGCGATGCGGTCGGCGAGTCCGGCCGTGCCGCCCGTGCCCCCGGTCCCGCGCCCCGAGCTCTCCGCGTCGCGCAGCAGGAGCTCGATCTGGGCGAGCTGCGCGGCGACGTCACCCAGCCGCGGCTCTCCGCCCGGGGCCGTCTCCCCGCCGGTGCCCTGGGCCGGCCGGTCCCAGTCGGCTCCGGCGGCCTCGGCCGCGTCGGCGGTGTCGGCGGTGTCGGCTGTCTCGGCGGCGGGCCGGCCGGATCTGCCGTCGGCGACCAGCAGCCGCCGCAACTGCTCGGCCTGGGCGGCGAGCTGGCGGTTCTTGCGGTACAGCTCCAGGAAGACATTGACCTTGGTGCGCAGCAGCCACGGGTCGAAGGGTTTGGTCAGGAAGTCCGCCGCGCCGATCGCGTAGCCCCGGTAGGCGTAGTCCGTGCCGGCGTCGGTGCCGGTCAGCAGGATGACCGGGACGTCCTTGGTCTGGTCGAGGCGTTTGATGTTGGCCGCGGTCTCGAAGCCGTCCATGCCCGGCATGAGGACGTCGAGCAGGACGACGGCGAACTCCTCGCGGAGCATGGCCTTCAGGGCCTCTTCTCCGGACCGGGCACGCACCACGTGCAGGTCGAGGGAGCCCAGCACCGCTTCCAGGGCGACCAGGTTCTCCTCGATGTCGTCCACGATCAGGATGCTCGACTTCTCGGGTCCGGGGGTGCTCATGTCCGCTGCCTCGGGGGATCCTCGTCGCCCCGTTCGGCGCCGGCCGGGGCGGCGCCGTCCCGCCCGGGCACCGCGCCGTCCTGCTCGGGCACCAGGGGGCCGTCCTCCGCGCCCTGCGGGTCGAGCAGGTCGCAGATGACCGTGAGCAGCCGGTCGACGTCGACGGGCTTGGGGACGTAGTCGCGGGCTCCGCTGTCGATCGCCTTCTCGCGGTCGCCGGGCATGGCCTTGGCGGTGAGCGCGATGATGGGGAGGTCGGCGAAGCGCGGGGTGCGCCGGATGGCCTGGATCGTCTCGTATCCATCCATCTCGGGCATCATGATGTCCATCAGGACCAGGGACACCTCGGGCGACCGGTCCAGGACCTCCAGTCCCTCCCGGCCGTTCTCCGCGTACTTGACGGTGATGCCGACGCGGCCGAGCACATGGGTGAGGGCGAAGACGTTCCGGATGTCGTCGTCGACGATGAGGATGCTGCGCCCGGCGAGGACCCGGCCGGGGCGGCCGCCCAGCCACTCCTTGAGCCGGGTGGTCTCCGGCCAGGTGTCGTCGCCGTCGTCGGCGGCGCGGGTCCGGCGGGCGGTGAGGCTCTCGGAGCTGCCGTACACCCCGCTCGGCGCGGCGTCGGCCGCGGTCGGCAACGGGCCGGTCCGCTTGGTCAGTCCGGCCGAGGGCGGGGCGGTGGAGGCCGCGGCGGGGAGCGTCCGCGGTTCGGCGGTGGTGGACACTCCGGAGTACCGCGACGGGACGTAGAGGGTGAACCGGGAGCCGACGCCCGGTTCGCTCTCGGCGACGATCCGGCCGCCGAGCAGCCCGGCGATCTCCCTGCTGATGGAGAGGCCGAGGCCGGTGCCGCCGTACTTGCGGTTGGTGGTGCCGTCCGACTGCTGGAAGGCGTCGAAGATCACCGAGAGTTTCTCGGAGGGGATGCCGATGCCGGTGTCCTTGACCGAGAACGCGATGACGGCCTCGGCGTTCTTCAGGCTCTCCTCGGGGAACTTGCTGCCCGGCACCCGCTCGACATTGAGCTCCACGCCGCCGGACGAGGTGAACTTGATCGCGTTCGACAGCAGGTTGCGCAGGATCTGCTGGAGGCGCTGCTCGTCGGAGAAGAGTTCGCGGGGCACGTCCTCGCCGACGGTGACCTCGAAGGCGAGACCGCGGTCGCCGGCGAGCGGCCGGAACGTGGCGTGCACGTAGTCGAGCAGTTTGATCAGCGGCAGCTTCTTCGGGTGCACGTCCATCCGGCCCGCCTCGATCTTCGACAGGTCCAGGATGTCGTTGATCAGCTGGAGCAGGTCGGAGCCGGAGCGGTGGATGGTGGCGGCGAAGTCCACCTCCTGCACGGAGAGCCGGCCGTCGGGGTTGTCGGCGAGCAGCCGGGCCAGGATGAGCAGCGAGTTGAGCGGTGTGCGCAGCTCGTGCGACATGTTGGCCAGGAATTCGGACTTGTACTGCGAGGAGGTGGCGAGCAGTGCGGCCTTCTCCTCCAGTTCGGCGTTGGAGCGCTGGAGTTCGTCGGAGCGCTGGCGCAGCTCGGAGGTCAGCCGCTGCGACTCGGACAGCAGGGCCTCGGTACGGGCGTTGGCGATGATGGTGTTGATCGAGACGCCGATGGTGTTCACGAACTGGTCGATGAAGGCGAGGTGCACCTCGTTGAAGCGGCTGAACGACGCCAGTTCGATCACCCCGAGCACCTGGTCCTCGAAGAGGATGGGCAGGATGACGATGCTGGCCGGGGGCGCGGAGCCGAGCCCGGACTCGATGGTGATGTAGTCGGGCGGCGCGGACTCGAACAGGATGCGCTTCTTCTCCACCGCGGCCTGTGCGATCAGGCCGCGGCCCCGGCTGGGGGCGCCGGAGCCCGGGAGCGGTCCGTGGTGGGTGTCGTGGCCGGCGCCGTACCCGGCGATGAACTCCAGGCCCTCCCCCGGTTCGGCCCCCGCTTTGGCCAGGAAGAACGCCCCGAACTGCGCGTTCACCAGCGGGGTGAGCTCGCGCAGGATCAGGTCGGCGACCTCGACGAGATCGCGGTGGCCCTGCATCAGGCCGGCGACCCGGGTGAGGTTGGACTCCAGCCAGTCCTTGGCGCGGGTGGTCTCGCGGAGGTTGGCCACCATGAGGTTGATGTTGTTCTTCAGCGCCGCGACCTCGCCCTGGGCCTCGACGGAGATGGACCGCGACATGTTGCCCTGGGTGACGGCGCTGGCGACCTCGGCGATCGCCCGCACCTGGGTGGTGAGGTTCAGCGCGAGGTCGTTGACGCTGGTGGTCAGCTGCTTCCAGGTGCCGTAGACGCCCTCGACCCGCGCCTGTCCTCCGAGCCGCCCCTCGGTGCCCACCTCGCGGGCCACCCGGGTCACCTCGGAGGAGAACGAGGAGAGGGTGTCGACCATCGTGTTGATGGTGGTCTTGAGCTCCAGGATCTCGCCGCGGGCGTCCACGTCGATCTTCTTCGACAGGTCGCCCTGGGCGACGGCGGTGGCGACCTGGGCGATGTTCCGCACCTGCGACGTCAGGTTGTACGCCATGAAGTTGACGTTCTCGGTGAGGTCCTTCCAGACCCCGGAGACGCCGTGGACCTGGGCCCGGCCGCCGAGCCGGCCCTCGGTGCCCACCTCGCGGGCCACCCGGGTCACCTCGTCGGCGAACGCGCGCAGCTGCTGGACCATGGTGTTCACGGTGTCCTTGAGCTCCGCGATCTCACCGCGGGCGTCCACGTCGATCTTCTTCGACAGGTCGCCGTTGGCGACCGCGGTGGTCACCTGGGCGATGTTGCGGACCTGCGAGGTGAGGTTCAGCGCCATGGAGTTGACGTTGTCGGTGAGGCCCTTCCACACTCCGGAGACGTCCCTGACCTGGGCCTGGCCGCCGAGGTTGCCCTCGGTGCCCACTTCCCGGGCCACCCGGGTCACCTCGTCGGCGAACGCCGACAGCTGGTCCACCATGGTGTTGATCGTCGACTTCAGCTCCAGGATCTCGCCCTTCGCCTCCACCGTGATCTTCTGCCCGAGGTCGCCCTCCGCGACGGCGGTGGCGACCAGGGCGATGTTCCGGACCTGAGAAGTCAGGTTGTCGGCCATGAAGTTGACGTTCTCGGTGAGGTCCTTCCAGACCCCCGAGACCCCCCGGACCTGCGCCCGGCCGCCGAGCCGGCCCTCGGTACCCACCTCACGGGCCACCCGGGTCACCTCGTCGGCGAACGCCGACAGCTGGTCCACCATCTTGTTGACGGTGTCCTTGAGCTGCAGGATCTCGCCGCGGGCGTCGACCGTGATCTTCTGGCTGAGGTCGCCGTTGGCGACCGCGGTGGTCACCTGGGCGATGTTGCGCACCTGCCAGGTCAGGTTGGACGCCATGAAGTTGACGTTGTCCGTGAGGTCCTTCCACACCCCGGAGACCCCCCGGACCTGCGCCCGGCCGCCGAGCTGGCCCTCGGTGCCCACTTCCCGGGCCACCCGGGTCACCTCGTCGGCGAAGGCCCGCAGCTGGTCGACCATCTTGTTCACGGTGAGCTTCAGCTCCAGCAGCTCCCCGGTGGCCTCGACGGTGACCTGCTGGGTGAGGTCGCCGGTGGCCACCGCGGTGGTGACGACGGCGATGTCGCGGACCTGGGCGGTGAGCCGGGCGGCCATGGTGTTGACCGCCTCGGTCACGTGGCGCCAGTCGCCGGAGAGCCCCTGCACCTTGGCCCGGCCGCCGAGCCGGCCCTCGGTGCCCACCTCGCGGGCCACCCGGGTCACCTCACCGGTGAACAGCGAGAGCTGGTCCACCATGCGGTTCACCCCGGCCCCCAGGCGCCTGAGGTCCCCGCGGAGCTCGCGGTTGCCGTCGTGCAGGTCCACGTGCTGGGTCAGGTCGCCGTCGGCGACCGCGTCCAGCACCCGGGTGGCCTTGCCGACCGGTACCACGAGGGCTTCCACAAGGGAGTTGGCCGCGTCCACATTGGTCGCCCACGCCCCCGGGCCGGGGCTCGCGGTGATCCGCTCGTCCAGCCGTCCCTGCCGCACCACTTCGCGGCGCACCCGCTGGAGCTCGGACGCGAGGTGCTCGTTGCGCGCGACGATCCGGTTGAAGAGACCGGCCATCTCGGCGAGGACGCCCTCGTCGGCGCTCCCGACACGCACGGTGAAGTCACCGTCGCACAGGGAGTTCATGGCGGCGAGCATCGGCCGTAGCTCACTCGCACGCACCCAGTGGCCGTCCGGAGCGGATCCGGACCGGCCGACACCTTCGGATTTTCCCTCGAATTCCGCGGATGACGAGGTGGAGACGGCGGAATCCGGCGAGGCAGAGTCACGTGCCATGACAGCCCATTCGCAGTCATCTATGTATCCGGGTATGTCATAGTATAGGACCCCTCAGGGGTCTCATCGCCCGATGTACCAGGGGGCCCATATGAGGCCGTTGTCCACCCCGCCTCACGAGTTCGTCTCCCGGACCAGCCTGGCGGCCAACCAGCTCGCGGCCTCCAGGGCGCGCGCCTTCGTCCGCGCCGTTCTCGCGGAGCGGCCGGTCCCGAGGCTGTCCGCGTCCCGCGCGATCACCGACCGCCTCGTGGACGACGCCGAGCTGCTCGTCAGTGAACTGGTCACCAATGCCGTGATGCACGCGGGCACCGACATCGACGTCGTGTGCTACCTGGAGACCGGCGACGGCCGGCCGGACGCCCCGGACAGCGACACGGCGGACAGCGACACGGCGGGCAGCGACAGGGCGGACAGCGGCACGGCGAGCAGTGGCGCCCCGGCACCGGGAGAGCTCCCGGCGGCGGGCGTGGAGGAGCCGGTCGGAGTCGTCGTCGAGGTGTCGGACCACCACCCCTCCAGCGTGGTCCGGGGCGGCCTGGACGCCCGGCGGGACGGCCGCGGGTTCGGCCTGCAGCTCGTGGGGGCGCTGGCCGAGTCCTGGGGCGTCACCTACCGGCACGACGAGAAGGCGGTGTGGTTCCGGCTCGAACCCGCGACGGACGACTCCCAGCTCACCGGGACCCCGGGCGGGCTCCGGCGGGAGCTGCGGCTGCCGGAGAATCCCGCCCCGGCGCCGCTGCGGGAGCTGGGTGGACACGGAGCGGAGCGTTCCGACCGCGGAGGGTCCTCGTTCCTCGCCGAGGCCGGTGAGCTCCTCGCCGGACAGCTCGACGAGGACATGGTGGCCGCCCTGGCCGGGCAGCTCCTGGTGCCCCGGCTCGCCGACTGGTGCGGGGTGTGGCTCAGCACCGAGGCGGGCGGCATGCGGCTGTCCCGGGTGTGGCACGCGGACGAGCGCCGGATCGACGCGCTGCGCGAGGACCTGGAGAAGGAACCGCCCCGGGGGCGGCTGCGCACCGCGGGGATGGCCTGGCCCTGGCCGGAGCACGCCGACGGGGCGGGCGGCTCCGCGCTCGCCTTCCCCCTCGTCGCCGGGGGCTCCTGCCTGGGCATGCTGATCATCGGCCGGGCGGACCGGCAGCACATGACCGACGGGGTGGTGCGCACCGTGGAGGACGTGGCGCGCCGGGTGGCCCAGGCCGTGGTGACCGCCCGCCAGTACGCCCGGCAGACCGCGATCAGCCGCGCGCTCCAGCGTCGGCAGCTGCCCATCTCACTCGCCCGGATCCCCGGCATCGACACGGCTCTGGTCTACGAGCCGCACGGCGAGGGGCTGACCGTGGGGGGCGACTTCTACGACCTGTTCCCGATGAGCGACGCCCGCTGGTCCTTCCTGCTCGGCGACGTCCAGGGCAAGGACCCGGAGGCGATGTCGGTCACCGGCCTCGCCCGGCATCTGGTGCGGCTGCTGGCCCGCGAGGGCCACGGCGTCGAGTCGGTGCTCGGCCGGCTGAACGTCGCCATGGCGGAGGAGAGCACCGAGGCGGTGGCGCTCGGCGGGGAGCACGCCCGGCCGCGCTTCCTGAGCCTGCTCTACGGGGAGCTGGCACCCGATCCCGCAGCGGGCGGCGCCCATGTCACCATCGCCAGCGCCGGGCACCCGCTTCCGCTGCGGCTGACCGTCGACGGCTCGGTGGAGCCGCCGGTGGGCCCGCAGATGCTGCTGGGGATCGACGAGGGGGCCGAGTTCCTCGCCAGTTCCTTCGACCTGGCTCCCGGGGAGACCCTGCTGTGCGTGACCGACGGCGTGACCGAACGCCGCAGCGGCGACTGGCAGTTGGACGACAACGACGGGCTGTCCGAGGTGCTGCGGGAGTGCGTCGGCCTGGGCGCGAAGGCCGTCGCGGAACGGGTGCGGCGGGCGGCCCACGACTTCGACACCGGCCCGGTCGAGGACGACCTCTCCGTGCTGGTGCTCCAGGCGGTGACGACCCCGGCCGGCCCGCCGGGGGTGCTGCACCGGCAGCGGCAGCGCCCCGGACCGTCACCCACGCCACCGCACCCGCCCGAGACGCCCCCAGCCCGGCCCAGCGGACAGCCGATGCCGGCGCCGCGGGGCGAACCGGGGGGCGTGCGGGGGACGTGAGGGGCGCGGAGGGGGTGCGGCGGGGCTGCGGCGGGGGCAGCCCCCCGCTGAGAGGTCAGCCCCGTTTCAGGGACGAGGGTTGGGCGGTGCGGCGGTGCGGCGGTTCCGGGTTCGGTGACGGGGGACGCCTCGTGGGAGGCGGCGTGGGAGGCGGCGCTTCGGCGGCGTCCGGCGGGCAGGCGAACCGGGCGGGTGCGCCCGGTCAGGACTCCGTGCCGGGGGACGCCGTCACGGGAGGCGTCGTCGCGGGAGGATTCGTCTCGGGCGTCGTCTCAGGCGGCGTCGTCTCATGAACCGCGTCTTCCAGCCCGGCGGGTTCGTCGAGCCCGTGCAGCATCAGCCGGCCCACGGCGGGCAGGACGATCAACGGGGCGAGGGCGGTTTGCAGCGTCGTGGCGTCGGCGAGGGCACCGATGAGCGGAGTGGCGATGCCCCCGATGCTGACCGTCAGGCCCAGGGTGACCCCGCTGGCGGTGCCGACGCGGCGCGGCAGGAAGTCCTGGCCGAGCGTGACGTGCAGGGAGAACGGCACGTACAGGGCGGCCGAGGTGAGCGCGACGAAGACGTAGAACAGCGGCCCCGGGACGAGGACGACTCCGGCCACGGCCACGACCGTCACGGTGTAGGACCGGCGCACGACGCAGACGCGCCCGTAGCGGCCGGCGAGCACCCCGCCGACCACGGTGCCGATCGCGCCGCCGAGGTAGAGCACGAACAGGGCGGCGGTTCCGGCGATGTCCCCGCCTCCGGTGCGCTGTTGGGCGTAGAGGGAGATGAAGGCGCTCAGTCCGACGAACACGATGGAGCGGCACACGACCGCCCCGGACAGCTTGAGGAAGGACCTCCAGTCGTCACGGCCGGCCGGACGGGCGGAGGCGGCGGCACCGTCCGTCCGGCCGTGGGCCTTGGCGGCCCGCAGTGCGGCCACGCAGAGCACGGCGCCCGCCAGGGCCGGAACCACCAGCAGCGGCGAGGCGTGCAGCCCGCCCGTCGCCATGACGGCGGAGACCAGCAGGGGGGCGGTGGCGAAGCCGAGGTTGCCACCGAGGGAGAACCAGCCCATCGCCGCGTGGCTGCCGCCGCTCACCGCACGGGCCACGCGGGCGGACTCGGGATGGTAGGCCGCGACGCCGATGCCGGAGACCGCGATGACCACCAGGGTCAGCAGGTACGAGCCGCTGAGGCCGCCGAGAGCGACTCCGAGACCACCCGTCAGGGTGCTCACGGGCAGCAGCCACGGCATCGGCCACTTGTCGGTCAGCGCGCCGAACAGCGGCTGCACCACCGAGGAGAGCAGCGAGGCCGCCAGAACGATGCCGGACGCAGCGGCGTAGGTGTAGGCCCGCTCCGCGACGAAGAACGGCACCAGGGCCGCCACGGCACCTTGGTAGACGTCCACACAGGCGTGTCCCAGCGACAGGAGCGTGACGGACGTTTTGTTGGAGGGTGTGGTGCGGGGGGCTGAGGTGTCGGGGGTTGTGGTGTCGGAGGTTGTGGTGTCGGCAGTTGAGGTGCGGCGGGCCGCGGTGTGGGCGGGGGTGGTGTCGGAGGCGGTGGTGTCGGATGCAGTGGTGTGTGACGCTCTGGCGTCGAACGCTGTGGTGTCGAACGCTGTGGTGTCGGCGGACGTGATGCCGGAGCGGTCGTCGGCTGCCGGGGCATCGGAAAACGGGTGGTCGGAAGCAGTGTGGTTCGTCGGCACTCATCGATCGTGGCAACGCCGCCACCCGTCTCGCTTCCGATAGAATGCCATCCCATGTCGAATATCCGCCACATGCCGGAGGCTCCGACCCGGGCACAGGCTCTGGACGCCGGAGAGCGGATCGACGCGCACCTCCACGACGACCACCAGATCATCTACGCGGGCTCCGGCGTGGTGGCCGTCAGCACCGATGCCGGCACCTGGTTCGCGCCCGGCAACCGGGCCATCTGGATCCCCGCCGGAACCGTGCACGCCCACCGTGCGTACGGCAACCTCCACCTGCACTTCGTCGGTCTGCCCGCCGACGACAACCCTCTGGGCCTGGACGTCCCCACCGTCCTCACGGTCGGCCCGCTGCTGCGCGAGCTGATCCGGGCCTACACGCTCGCCCCGCACGACACCGGTGCGGAACGCCGCCGGCTCCTGGCCGTTCTGCGCGACCAGTTGCGCGCCTCGCCCCAGCAGCCGGTGCAGCTGCCGACCCCGACCGACGCCCGACTGGCCGCGGTCTGCGCGGCCCTGCACGCCGACCCGGCGGACTCCCGCACGCTGGCGGCCCTCGGCACTGCCAACGGAGTCGGCCAACGCACCCTCAGCCGCCTCTTCCGCTCCGAACTGGGCATGACCTTCCCCCAGTGGCGCACCCAGTTGCGCCTCTACCATGCCCTGCGGATGCTGGCCGACGACATCCCGGTCACCACGGTCGCGCACCGCTGCGGCTGGTCCTCCGCCAGCGCGTTCATCGACGTCTTCCGCCGCGCCTTCGGCTACACACCGGGCACCCACAACCGCCATCCCTGACGGGGGCGCGGGCGAAGCCGACACTCTGCCCGGCGTCTTCACCGTCGTTCCGTGCGCCGGGAGGATGCGGCATGCGTAAGACAGGGCCGGGGCTCCGTCACTGGCATGCGCCCTTCTCCGTCTGAACCATCGTGGTCCTCCAGACGCCGTCGTCGGACCTGCTCAGTTCGGTCCGGTACTGGACGCAGGCATCGTCGGCGGGAGTGGCGGTGACCTCGCCG
This sequence comes from Streptomyces sp. NPDC002055, assembly GCF_040296705.1. Classification (NCBI taxonomy): domain Bacteria; kingdom Bacillati; phylum Actinomycetota; class Actinomycetes; order Kitasatosporales; family Streptomycetaceae; genus Streptomyces; species Streptomyces sp. NPDC002055. Next base: position 74,237 of record NZ_JBEOXS010000016.1, on the reverse strand, counting down.
CCCCGGTGTGCCGGCCGCCCAGCGCCCGCCAGCGCCCGCATCTGCGGCGAGCAGGGCATCCGCTGGGAGGCCGGACCGCTCAGGCCGGCCGTCGCCTGATGTGGCACCGGGGGAATTCCCCGGCCGGGCACGGCGCTGCCGACCTGTGATGGAGTTGTCCGGACCACACCCGGCCTGGCTACCGCCTTGGGCCGGAGGCACCACCGAGAGGAACAGCCCCCGTGAGTGAATGGCAGCTGACCGAGACATTCCGGAGCACGTCCGGCGAAGTCCGCTGGGACAGTCTCGGAGAGCCTGGCCAGGATCCGGTCGTCCTCCTTCACGGCACCCCCTTCTCCTCGTATGTCTGGCGTGCCGTCGCCCGCTCACTCGCCCGCCGCCACCAGGTCTTCGTGTGGGACATGCCCGGCTACGGGGCGTCGGAGAAGTCCGCCGGCCAGGATGTCTCCCTGGCTGCCCAGGGCAGGGTCTTCACCGAGCTCCTGAACCACTGGAGCTTGGAGGAACCCCTGGTGGTAGCCCACGACTTCGGCGGTGCCGTCTCCCTGCGGGCCCATCTGCTGCACGGCGCCCGTTATCGCGCGCTCGCTCTGGTCGACCCGGTGGCCTTGGCGCCGTGGGGGTCGCCGTTCTTCCGGCTCGTCGGCGAGCACTCCGAGGTCTTCGAGCAGCTGCCGCCCGCGCTGCACCACGCCCTGGTGCGCGAGTACGTGAGTTCGGCGAGCAGCCCCGGCCTGCACCCCGCCGTCCTCGACCGGCTTGTCCGGCCCTGGACCGACGACCTCGGCCAGGCAGCCTTCTACCGGCAGATCGCCCAGGCCGACCAGCTCTACACCGATGAAGTACAGGACCGGTACGGCGAGATCGACATTCCGACGCTGGTGTGCTGGGGACAGGACGACACCTGGATTCCCCTGGCGAAGGGACGCGAGCTCGCCGCCCGCATCCCAGGCGCGCGACTCGAGCCGATCGCGGGGGCAGGTCATCTCGTCCAGGAAGACGCACCCGCCGAACTCACAGCCGCTCTCATCGCCTTCCTGCAACACACCCGCTGACACCCAACAATCCCGCGAACCGACGCGGTCAGAGCACTGGCCACTCCCGGGCCCACGGCCGCAGTTTCTCCGGGTTGCGGACCGCCCAGATCCGGGTGACACGCCCGTCGGAGACGTCGAACGGGGAAGTGCCGCTGCTTGCGCACCCACTCCGACGTATGACCGCATCCGCCTGGCGTTCCGCACCGCTCATGCCGTCAGGAGTGCTCAGAGGTGATCTCGATCGGCGCTCTGCAGGACCGGGGCTGCCCGGCTGAGGCTGCTGCCCGGCTGAGGCTTCTGCCCGGCTGGGGCCGTGGGACGGTCCGGTGGCCCCAGCCGGATGCGGTCAGCGAGAGTCGTTCAGCAGGCTGCTGATCCGTTCGTGAAGGCCGTGCGGGAGGTGGATGGTCCAGCGGTCAGCCGCCTCGGTGACCAGGTCCCGACTCCAGTGCCAGCTGTTGCGCGCCGCCCTGTGTACGTCGTGTTGACGGGCGACGGCCGTGGTGGAGGTGTACCGGTCGAGGTCGGCGGCGGGCAGGTCCTGTTCCACCGCGCGACTGGGGGTGAGCCAGTGGGCCGTGCTGTCCCGCAGGAGGCGGCAGAGCTGGAGTTGCTGGGGGGCGATGACGGTGTGGAGCAGGGCGTGGGCGCGGGCGACTTCGCCCCGCGCCAGGACGTGGGCGAGCATGAGCGTCCAGTTGGCCAGCTCGCCGGTGAGCTGCCGGGCCGTCGCGGCCGGCTCGGGCGGACGGAAGCCGGCCAGTTGCCGGGCTGCCGCGGTCAGTCGGCCGGTGCGGTCGAGCAGGACGGCGGCCTCGGGGCGGGGAAGGTGCACCATCCCTTGCCACGTGGGCACTTCGTCGATCCCGGCGCCCGCCTCGGTGAGGTGGAACTCGCCGCGCATGAGGTCGTCGAAGACCACTGCGAGGATGCCGTACATGTTGGTGTAGGCCAGCTCGAGTGGCGCAAGCTGCTCAAGAAATGCGGGGCCGTCGAAGTCGGCGAGGTGCTCGTCCCGGATGTAGAGATACGCCTCGATGTCGGAATGGGCGTCGGCCTCGCCCAGGGTCCACGACCCGTAGAGCAGTACGCCCTCCAGGCGGGAGTCGGCATGAGCGAGCTGCCGCAGACGCGTGATGCGGTCGTCCAGAGCGGGGCAGGCAGAGTGAACGGACATGGTGGGGTCGTTGTCTCCTGAGGTGAGCGTGTGGGCACGCTGACGGGGCCCGGCACCTGCCGGGCGGATGTCGGTGGACGGTGCGTCCGCTCAGGAGAAGTTGCCCATGTTCGGGAGTGTAGGGGACGTGCTCAGCCGCCGAGGCGGCGACAGCGGATCAGGGCGGCCGTGATGCCGGCGCATGCGAGGAAGCGTTCGGCCTTGAGCTCGTAGCGGCGGTGCAGGCGGCGGCATCCGGCCGGCCAGGCCAGGCCATGGCCCTCTCGAACGTCCCACGAGGGCGGGCCGGTCGAAGCGGTCTCTTAGAGGTTTCTTAAACCCCGTCGATATCCATGTCCCCATGCCTTCCACCACTGCACAGCACGGCCGTCCGCGCCGCCGGCGGGCCGTCCCGGCCGTTGCCGTCGTCACCGTTGTCGCGGCCACCGCCGCCTGCTGGACCGCCGCGGCGGGGCCCTCGGAATCGCCCCGCGTCCGGGTCCACGGCGACCTGGTCGACATCCCCGTCAAGGGCGGCACCGCCACCGTCGACACCACCACCCTGCGGGTCGACGCCCGCACCGACCGGGGGCGCCTGCGGCTGTCCGCGCCCTCCGCGACGGCACCCGGGGCCCCCGGCCGGGTCACCGCCACCGGCGCCGGCGCGCGCTGGACCTACCCGGAGAAGGGGCTCACCGTCACCGCCCGTCCGGAGCGCGGGCGGCTGCTGATGACGGTGCGCGCCGCCCGGGACACCGAGCTGAGCTGGCCCGTCACCGGCACCGACCGGTCGGTGTCCGCCGTGCAGTTCCCGCGCGGCGAGGGGCTGTCGGTGCCCGTGGCCGACCGGTTCTGGAACTCCGCCGCTTCCGAACTCCCGGGCAGCGAGGTGGAGATGGACTCGGGCCTGACCATGCCGCTGTGGGGCTACACGGCGGCGGGTGGGCAAGGGGTCAGCTATCTCACGCCCACCGACATCGGCACCACCCTGCGCTTCGTCTCCCGCGGCGGGCGGCTGCACACCACCAGCACGCACCACTTCTCCCGGGCCGCGGACACCCGCAGCTACACCGTGGCGCTCTCGCTGACCGACGGCTCCCCCGTCGCGCCCGCCGTGGACTACCGCAACTGGCTCTCCGAGCACGGGCAGCTCGGCAGTCTGCGTCGCAAGATCGACGAGAATCCGGCCGCCCGGAAGCTCCTCGGGGCCTTCTACTCCTATGGCTGGGGCGAGGCCCGGCGGAAGGCGGGCGTCGAGCGGCTGCGGGCGCTCGGGGTGTCCCGGATGTGGCTCGGCTACGACGCCGACCGCAGCCCGATGGACGCGGCCGCGGTGCGCGCCGCCCGCAAGGCGGGGTACCTGGTCGGGCCGTACGACTCGTTCGCCAACGGCCAGGACCCGAAGAGCTCCGATGCGCCCACCTCGGTCTGGCCGGGCCGGGTGTACCCGGACTTCTGTGTGACGAAGGCCGACGGAACGCCCCAGTCCGGCTTCCACGACCGCGGCTGCTACCTCAGCAGCCAGGCGTTCGAGCAGGCCGAGGGGGCGCGTCACTACCTCGCTGACCGCACCCGGTCGATGGTGGCGAACGGCTCGGACAGCTACTTCCTCGACGTCGACGCCGCCGGTGAGCTCTTCCGGGACCACAGCGCACGGCACCCGATGACCAAGGCGCAGGACCGCGCCAACCGGATCGCCCGGATGAAGCGGCTGTCGGACGGCCGGAAGCTGGTGCTCGGCTCGGAGAGCGCGGGTGCCTGGGCGAACGAGGTGCTGGCGTTCGACCACGGCAGCGGCACCCCTGTGTCCGACGGTCTGTGGGCGGTGCAGCGGGACAAGCAGAACTGGGGCGGCTACGTCCCGGCGAACGCCCCGGCCACGTTCTTCAAGCCCGCGAAGCTGCCCGCCGCGCTGGCCAAGGCCATGTACGACCCGGCGTACCGGGTCCCGCTGTACGAGACCGCGCTGCACAGCTCGGTGGTCAACGCCGAGCGCTGGGAGCTGTCGTTCGACAAGCTCCCGGAGCAGAAGAGCACCCGTGCCCTGCTGGCGATGCTCTACAACACCCCGCTCAACTTCGTGCTCGACGGACCGTCGCTGGAGCGGAACGGCAAGGAACTCGCGGCGCTGCAGAAGTACTTCGCCCCGCTGCACCGCGCCGCGGGTACCGAGCGGATGACGTCCTTCAGGTATCTGACGGACGATCACCGGGTGCAGCGCACGGTGTTCGGTGACGGCACGCTGACCGTGACCGCCAACTTCGGCACGAAGCAGCACGCCGGGCTGCCGGGCGGCTGTGTGGACGCCCGTCTGCGGGGCGACGACGCACCGCGGCGGCTCTGCCCGCGTGATGTGGTGAGCTGACGCCCTGCCCTTCGGGATCGGGCCCCGGGTGCATCGGACCTGGTCCAGGCCTTGGATCGGAAGCGGCGAGCCGCCGGGCGGGGACCGCACCCACGGTCCCCGCCCGGCGGCATCATGACGTCACGCGGTGCTCAGCCGGTGGTGCGCGGTGGCCGAACGCGGGGGCCACGCCTGGGGGTCGAGGATGCCCAGGACGTAGGCGCGGCCGACGAGGGCCGGCCGGGTGGGCGCGCCGAGCAGCCGGCGGAGGCGGCTGAGGTGGTAGTCGACGGTCTGCCGGGACAGATGGAGCGAGGTGGCGATCTCCGCGTTGCTCCGGCCCGCCGCGAGCAGCGACAGAATGCGGATCTGCGCCGGGGTGATCGCCGGCAGCGGCTGGTGCGGAAGGCTCTGGCTGGTCAGCACGGCCCACACGGTCCGCGCCCGGGAGAGGGAGCGGCCCACCGGCACCAGGTGCAGAGTCGCCCGCCACTGGTAGCCGCGCGCGTCCACGAAGTCGGCGCGGGTGCGTAAGCGGCGTCTGCGGCGGGCTATCAGATCGTCCCAGCGGCCGTGCAGGGAGGTCAGGTCGACGCCGGGCGCCAGGAACTGGTGGGCCGGCTTCCCGATGAGGTCGTGGGCGCTGACATGGAGCAGATCGGCGGCGGCGGCGCTCACCTGCCGGATGCGTCCGCCCGCGGAGAGCAGGGCGCACGGCAGCCCGCTCTGGTCGCGCAGCGCCTGGAGGTCGGCCTCGGCGGCGAGGCGGCCGTGCAGGGCCCGGGTGTAGTCGGTGATGTCCGCGTAGATCCCGGCCACGCACGCCCCCGAGGCCTCCTTGACCGGGAACCGGTGGCCCACCGCCTGGCCGGGGGTGCCGTCCGGGTGGTGGTAGGTGAGGCTGTGCCGGACCGGTTTGCCCGCGGACAGCACCTCGCGGTCCAGCGCGAGGAACAGGGCCGCGTCCTCCGGGGAATCGACGTCCGTGACGCTGCGGCCGACGATGGCGTCCGGTGTGGTGTCGTAGAGGTGCGCGTAGGCGTGGTTGACCCACAGGTAGCGGCCCTGCCGGTCGCGGATGAACGCGGCTGCGGGTGCGAACGCTGCGAACGCGTCGTACCGCCGGCGGTCGGCGACATGGGCGCTGATGTCGACCGCCAGCCCCCGGATGCCGGCCGCCCCGCCGTCCCGCCGCTCCGGGCCGGCGGTCACCTCGAAGATCCGGCCGCGGAACTGGGCCTGGAAGTGGGCGAATCCGTCCGTGGAGCGGGCCGCCCGACAGCACTCCTCGCGGACGGTGTCGAGGAACTGCTGGGTGACACCGGCGTCGTCGAACGCTCCGCCGCCGCTGCTGACGAGCCGCATCGACGCGTCGGTTTCCCACCAGGACACGGGCATGTGCGCAAGAAGCGAGCTGAGGCCCGTCTCGTCCAAGGAGTTCCTCCTTTTGTGTGATTTCACCGGTCGGATGCTACTGCGCGGCTCCTCCATGGCTTCCACGGCCCGTCGGCCGCCATGCCCGGCGGGGAGCCGCCACCGGCTACCGCACCGGGTGCGTTCCCTCTCGCGAACCCCGCCGCGCCGCCGGTGAGTTCCGGCGCCGCGCGGCCGCGGGAGGTCCGCCCACTCAGGCAAATGCCTGAGTGCGCGACCCGCTCTCCGGCATGTACCCACCGCTGTCGACTGATTCGCTTGAGTAGTCGGACTGCGAACGGGTCTTCGCCAGAAGGCCTTCGGTCCGTCGACGTACCTCCCGGTCGAAGGAGTCGGATCCTCATGAGCACGGTGCTGTTTGTCCACGCCAAGGGCGGACCTCCGCTGGAGTACGCGCTGTCCAAGGTCGCCGCGAAAGCACAGGTGCACCTGCTCGCGCTGAGCGAGCTCCCCGCTTCCTCCAGGGAGGCCTGCACCCGGATCTGCGCCTCCGTCAGCTCCTCCCCGCCGCAGGACGGGCAGCGGGACCTCGTCGCACTGATCGTGGACCGGGCGCGGGCCGTCGGAGCGGACGCGGTGACGACGTCCTCCGAGTACGCCGTGGTCGCGGTGGCCGACGCCTGCGAGGTGCTGGGCTTCGCCGGCCCGGGCACCTCCTGCGTCCTGGCCCGCGACAAGCGGCTGATGCGCACGGTGTGGCGGGACAAGGGGGTGTCGCAGCCCCGGTTCCGCGCCGTCGCCTCCGCGGCCGATCTGCACGAGGCCGCCGGGTCCCTGGACTTCCCGATGCTGCTCAAGGCGGCGTGGAGTGCCGGGTCGACCGCCCACCAGATCCTCCGGTCGCCGCAGGACGTGGATCCGGCCTGGTCCCACGCCCGCCGGGTGATGACCGAGTCCGAACAGCTGGGCTACGCCGAACTGCACGTGGCGAACGCCGGTGAGGACTACATCGTCGAGGAGATCGTGCAGGGCACCGCGGAGGACTGGTTCGACGAGCCGGGCTGGGGCGACTACGTCAGCGTCGAGGGCATCGTCGCCGACGGCGAGTACCACCCGGTGTGCCTGAGCGGGCGGATGCCGACGGTGGAGCCGTTCACCGAGCGGGCCTGCATCACCCCGGTGCCGCTGCCCCGCTCGGTGCAGGAGAAGATCGTCGGCCTGGCGCGGGCCGCGGTGGACGCGCTGGAGCTGCGGAACTGCGGCACCCACACCGAGATCAAGCTCGGCCCGGACGGGCGGATGTGGGTCATCGAGACGGCGGCCCGCTTCGGCGGCGCCATGACGGTGCCGCAGATCGAGGAGGTGTTCGGCGTCGACCTCATCGGGATGCTGGTCGACCACCTGCTGGGCCGGGAGGTCGCCTGGCCACCCGCCGTGCTCACCCCGGACGAGTCGCACCACGCCGCCGGTTCGCTGGTCGTCCTCGCCGTGGACTCCCAGGGCATGCCCTGGCCGGACCGGAGGGTGTGGGACTCCGGCCTGGACTGGCCGGCGCTGGTCAGCGAGGGCAGCCGGCTCTCGGTGGTGACCGAGAGCTCGCTGCCCGACGGCACCGTGGTGCCGGTGTACGACCCGGCCGCGGGCGCCAACACCATGGCCGCGCTGTGCCTGCTGGCGGCCGTCGATCCGGTCACCGTCATCCGGGACTTCGAGGCCCTGGTGGACGCTCTGCCCAAGGTGCTGCCCGCCGCCGGGGAGACCGCCGCGCGTGACGAGGAGGGCCGGCGATGACGAGCATGCGCACCTTCGCCGAACCGGCGGGCTCCGCCGGCGCGGACGGCACGGTCGTCGGCGAGAACCTCTCGCTGCCGCTGTTCCGCAGCCTGTCCGGGGTGCTGGCCGGACACCCGTATCTGAAGGTCGTGGTGGACCGGCAGGAGCAGACCTGGCACCTGCTCGACACCGCCGTCCACCCGTTCCACGTCAACTATGTGGCCACCCGGATCCTCGGCATCGATCTGGACGAACTGGACGCCCGGCTGGACGCGTTCAACGCCTCGGTCTACACCGATCCGCAGCGCCGGTTCCTGCTGGGCATCCTCTCCCTCCACACCGACGAGGACGCCGACGGGAACCAGCGGCCGTTCCTCGTCCTGGAGACGACCGAGGCCGACACCATGCACGGCGAGCTGCTGGAGGAGTTCTACACCTTCATCCGGGCCCGGCTCGACGGGCGTCTGCCGCTGCTCCTCAAGCCCGCCAACCACGGCCAGGAGCACGAGCTGGCCTCGGTCAGCGACGTTCTGGTGCCGCGGATCCTCAGCCACCAGCTGTTCGGCAACCGGCGCCGGACCGCGCTCAACACGGGTGAGGCCGTGGGCCGGCTGCGGTACTTCCGCAGCCCGGAGGAGTACCGGGAGGCCGTCGGCGAGCTGGGCTGGTCCGACATCGTGGCGATGGACTGCGTGCCCGACGACGTGCCGCGGGTCGCCGGCTTCATCAACGCGGCCCCGATCACCCCGCTCTCGCACACCAACGTCCTCGCGACCGGCTGGAGCATCCCCAACGCGATCGTCCGCGACCTGGACGGGCTCGTCGAACCGGACAAGCTGAACGGCGCCTGGGTGCGCTACACGGTGCGGGAGGACGAGATCTCCCTCGCCCCGCTCAGCAGCCCGCCCGATCTGGAGGTGCCCGCCTGGCACCAGCAGCGGGTCCCCCTGGAGCCGCCGCTGCTGGAGGACGCGCCGGCGCTGGCCCTGGACCGGCTGCGCCGCACCGACCAGGACCGGTACGGCACCAAGGCGGCCAACCTCGGCGAGCTGCACCACGTCCTCGACAGCCGCAGCGCCGACCTGACCGCCTTCTACGGCCGCGCCCGCCCGCCGCGCAGCGACCTGTACGGCCACCTGGCCGCCCGGCTGGGCACGACGGACCGGGACCCCGGGGCACTGCGGGAGGCCGCGGCGGCGTTCGTCGCGCGGACGGTGACGGCCCCGGAGGGGGTCGCCCTGCCGTTCTCGCTCCAGCACCGCTTCCTCATCTCCTCGCCGGTCATCCAGCAGGCCCTCGGCAAGCTCAAGATGGCACTGGAGCTCCAGGCCCTGGAGATGGTGGACCCGCTCTGTCTGCACCTCCAGCACCTGATCCGGGAGACGCCGCTGCCGGACGACGTCACCCGGCAGATCACCCAGGCGTTCCCCGACCACCTCGACCCGGAGCACCGGCTCGTCGTCCGGTCCTCCTCCAACGCCGAGGACCTGCCGGGCTTCTCCGCGGCCGGGGTCTACGAGTCCATCACCAAGGTCCACGGCACGGACGAACTGCTGGCCGCGGTGCGCGAGGTGTGGGCCTCGCTGCTGTCGCCGCGCAGTGTCCACCTGCGGCGGCAGGCCGGGATATCCCTGGACGACACCTACATGGGTGTCATCATCCAGAGCTACTCCCCGGCGGACCTCGGCGGCGTGCTGGTCACCTGCAACCCCACCAACCGGGACGACTTCCGCAACGTCTACGTCAACTGCACCCCCGGCTCGCCGGAGCAGGTCGTCGACGGCACGGCGCTGCCGCTGCAGTACCTGTACAACACGGTGGAGGGGGGCGGCCGGACGGTGGCGCTGGGCTCCTCCCGCGAGGACCTGCCGCGCCCGACCCGCGACGGGCTGGCCGATCTGGCGCTGGCCGGACGACTGTTGCAGTCCCACTTCGGGGGCGAGGACGGCGGACCGCTCGACATCGAGTGGCTGATGACGGCTCAGGAGGGCTTCCGTCTGGTCCAGATCCGCCCGTACGCGCTGTGAGCGGGCGGATGAATCCCGTACGCCGGATGTTCCGGCGGGCCGAGCCGCAGCGGTCCCTGCCGGCGCCGGCCCGCCGCGTCATCGCGCTCAACAACGGTTTCCAGCTGCTGTTCAACCTGCTGTGGTGGATGCCCGTCTTCTACGCCTACCAGCGGGAGGCGGGGCTCTCCGACGCCGAGATCTTCGGCATCCAGAGCATCTACTACGTGGCGTTCTGCCTGTTCGAGATCCCCACCGGGCTGGTCGCCGACCGGATCGGGGCCCGGAACTGCCTGCGGATCGGCGCCGTGGTGATGACCGCGGCCAATCTGACCCCGGTCCTCGCCCCGAGTTACGGCGGCTTCCTGGTGCACTTCCTGGCCATCGCGGCCGGCCGGTCGCTGACGTCGGGCGCCGCCAGCGCGTACCTCTACGACGCGCTGCACGCCCATGACGCCGGGGACCACTACGTGCGGGCGGAGGGCACCTCCCGGGCGCTCGGCCTGGCGGCGAAGGTGGTCTGCTGGCCGCTGGTCGGGCCGCTGATGGCGCTCGCCCAGCCCGCGCCGTACCTGCTCAGCGCGGGCAGCGCCGCCGCCTCCCTCGGGTGTGCGCTGGCGCTGCCCCGGCTCGCCCCGGGCCGGGAGCATCCACCGCGCGGGCAGGCGGGCGGCCGGTTCTGGCACGACGCCGGGCGGGCGCTGCGCAGTGTCGCCCGCTCGCCGTGGCTGGCCCTGCTGATGGTGCAGGGCGTGGCGGTGTTCACGCTGTCGCGGATCTGCCAGGTCAACCTCTTCCAGCCCATCCTGCTGGCCGAGCACATCCCGGAGGCCTCGCACGGCGGGGTGCTGGCGGCCATGACGGTCGCGGAGGCCATCGCGTCGGCCCGGCCGCAGTGGCTGGGGCGGCGGCTGCGGCCGGTCACCCTGGTGTCGCTGCTGAGCGTCGCCATGGCGGTGACGCTGGCGGCCATCGCCCTGGGCGGTGCGATGACGGTGATCGCGCTGCTCTGTCTGTTCGCCGCGGCCACGGGTTTCGCGTATCCGGTCCAGCGGAAGCTGATCAACGACGCGATCCCCCGGGACGCGCCACGCGCCACCCTGCTGTCCGTGGAGAGCATCGTCGACCGGGCCGTCTGCGCGATCGCGGCGGTGGCCGCCGGTGCGTATCTGGCGGCGGGCCGGCTGGACGCGCTGCTCTGGCACAGCGCGGTGGCCACCGTCCTGGTGATGGCCGGGGTCCATGTCGCGATGCGGCGGTCCCGGAAGCCGGGCCGGGAACCGGCCGCCGGTCCGCCGGCAGCCGAGAAGCTGCCGGCGGAGGCGGAACGGGGGGCGGGCCGCTGACCCGCCCCGCCGCCGGGCCGCGACGGCCGGTCCGCAGTGAGGGTTCGTGCACGGGGAGGGCCCGTTGAGGTCGCATGGTCCGGTGCGGTCCGGTGCGGTGCATCGCAGGGCGCCGGGCCGCGCGACCCGGGCGGGCATCGTGCACGAACCCCTGGGTCAGCTCCCGCCCCTGGGTCAGCTCCCGTCGAGGAGCCGCTGCATCCGCCGGATCTCGCCGTTCTGCGCGGTGATGATGTCCGCGGCCATGGCCTTGGCCGGGCCGTACGCGCCACGGGCGCGCTCGGTCCGCGCCATGGACACCGCGCCCTCGTGGTGCTCGGTCATCAGCCGCAGGAAGGCGGTGTCGAAGGCGCGGCCGGAGGCCTTCCGCAGCCGGGCCATGCCCGCGGCGTCCACCATGCCGCGCATGGACCGCGCGTGCTGTCGCGGGGAGTGCTCGCCGTGGGCGGAGGAGGCGCTCCGGTCTCCGGAATCGCCGGTGTCCGGGGCGGTTCCGTGGTGCATGGCGGGCATCTCCCCGGGGACGGGGACGCCCCAGGCGGTCAGCCAGCCCGCCAGCGTCCTGATCTCCGGGTCCTGTGCCGCCTCGACCTCCCGGGCCAGCTTCTCGACCTCGGGCGAGGCGGCGCGGGTGGCGGCGAGACCCGCCATCTCCACGGCCTGGCGGTGGTGCGGGACCATGCCCTTCGCGAAGGCGACGTCCGCCGCGTTGTGGCGGCCCGCCGGAGCCGAAGCACGCGGCGCGGACGCAGACTTCGGCTCGGACGCGTGGTGACCCGAGCCGGCGCCCGAACCCGAACAGGCCGTCAGGACGAGGGCGGCCACGGCGGCGAGGACGGCCGGCACGGCGGCGCGACGGGCGGGGGAACGGGTCGGCTTCACGCGGGTCGGCTTCACGCGGTTGGAGGTCAGGGGATTGGAGGTCAAGGGGTTCGGTGTCCCGGGGTTCGACGTCACACGGTTGGACGCCATGGGGCTGGACGTCATGAGGCTGGGCTTCAAGGGGAACTCCTGCGCTGGAGCGGGTGATCGGACATGCCGGACCGCGGCGCCGGCCGATGCCCGGGAGGGCGTACGGCGCCGTGGTGAGCGCCTCTAGATGCGCAGGAGCTGGAGTTCGGCGAGGGACGGCGGCGCCCGGCCGCCGTGCTGGGGCCTCTCGGGGCGGGAACGGCGGGCTTCGTCCGGGTGCGGCAGGGACACCGGATCGGGTCCCGGCGGCGCGAGCGCGGGCGGCCCGCCGAGGGAACCGGCCGCGCAGGTCGGATCGGCGTGGTGAGCCGGGGCCCCGCCGCCATGACCGTGGCAGTCCTCGCGCCCGGAGGCTTGGGCCCGGTGGCCACGGCTGTGGCGGGCGTCGTCCTGACGGGCGTTGTCCTGACGGGCGCCGTCCTCACGGGCGCCGTCCTGGCGGCCGTGGACGACGCTGCCGGAAGCGCTGTCGTCGGGGGCGTCGCCGTCGTGAACGTGGACGCCCCCGTGCCGGCCCCGGCAGTCGTCGTGCCGGGGCGCGTGGGAGGTCTCCGGAGTGGCGGAAGCTTCGGCGTGCTCGGCAGCGGGCCGGGTGGCGCGCTCGGCACCGGGCTGGACCCGCTGGTGGCTGTGGGCGTGCGCGGCGGGCACCGCCATGGCCACGGGCGCCAGGCCGTGCATCCCGAGAATCCCCACCCACAGGGCGAGAACGAGCAGGGCACGTGACCGCCACCCGGGCAGGCGCCTCGCGTACCGTCCCCGACCCGTCACGGCCCACATGCTACGGCGCACCGGGCCGCGGGCCTTCGGCGGGCCGGGAGGGGCGGCAGCGGGCCTGGCGCCGTCGCGCGGGGCGAGGAGGCCGACATTGTGGCGCGGGACGAAGGCGCCGGCCTCGTGCGCGCCCGGAGGCGTGCGGGGCGGAGACGGGCGGGCCCGGAAGCGGCCGGCTCCCCCGCCGTGTCCCACCGCCCAGCGCCGTCGGCCGCCCCGGAAGCCGCCCCACCGCCCCGGCCGTGCCCGACGCCGGATGAGGCGGGCTCCCGCGGCCCCCGCGGTCCGGAGGTGGCCGGGCCAGGCGATGGATGGGACCGTTGGGATACCGGCATGCAGCGCTGGCGGGTCCGGAGCTGAAGGGTCCGGAAGGGCACTGTGCGCAGTTCCGAGGCGGCAGGCGGGCTCCACCCCGCGGTGGAGTTCCCAGGCCCCGGACGGGGGCGGTCCGTACCCTCCGGCGGCTGTCGGGCGCAGTTCTGCTGGACGGAGAACCGCAGATGAAGCATCGTTCCGAGCCCACGGCACGCCCGGCCCGCGCGCACCGCACCCCGGGCTCCCTGCCGCTCACCCCCGCAGAGCCGTCCCCGGCAGCCGCGGGCCCCGGCACCACGACGCCCCCGCGGACGGAGGCTCCCGCGCGCCCGGCGTCCGAGGCGGCGGAATCGGAACGGATCCGCCAGGAGAACGCCCAGCTCAAGCAGGCGATCCAGGCCCGCCCGGTGATCGATCAGGCCCGCGGGGTACTCATGGCGACCTGCTCGTGCACGGCCGACGAAGCCTGGGCCGTACTGCGGGACACCTCCCAGCACACCAACATCAAGCTCCGGGACATCGCCCGTGCGGTCATCGGGGGCACCCAGGGGATCCCCCCGCCGGAGCCGGTGCGCACCGCCCTGCGCTTCGCGGTGCTGCGGGCCCGGGAACGGCGGGCGAAAGGCGGGACATAGGCCCGTTCCGGTCGCCCGTCCGATGGCCCAACTGCCGTCCGGACAGCCCGACTCCGCTGCCCGTCGGCCGCCCTCACCCGCAGGCGGAAGCCGTCCGCGCCGGCCGTTCCGGCATGATCCGGCATGATCCCACGGGTGGGACGCCGAGGCCGGCACCGCACCGTGTGCGCCGGACGCACAGGGCGGCGCCGGAACGGCTGCTTTCCTAACCGGCCGACGCCTACGACCCTGCCTCGAGCAGGCTCAGACAGGAACGCACGGTACGAGTGCCGCGGCGCCGCCCGGCCAAACCCGATCACCCGCGAACGGATCACACGCTCCGCTCCCCATGGCGCGCTCTGCCCTTTTTCTGACGGTATCGAGGTGTGAAATCGCGAAGACGGCTCACTCGACAGCCATGAACGACAACGAACCGGACCCCCGGGGTCCCCGAGTGGAGCCCGGAGGCGTCGCGCCCGGCGAGACACCGCCCGGCGAAGGCAACCTCTCGGGCACCGGCCCCCGCGAGACGTACAACCCGACCAGGGGCTGGGGCAAGGGACCGATCATCGTCGTGATGATCGTGGTCGTCCTCTTCGCCGTGTTCTACATCGTCGGCTACTTCACGCGGTGAGGACTGGACGCCGTTCGGAGCAGCCGACGGAGGCCCCGGCGAGCCCCGCCCCGTCTCCCTGAGGCCAGGGCTCCCGGACCTCCGGATCTCGATGCCTCTCCGCGCGGGGTCAGGTCCGTAGCACCCCGGCGCGTAGCACCCCGGCCCTTAGCACCCCGGGTGCACAGCGGGGCGTGGCGGAGCCATGGCGGCCGCCCGGCCGGGTGGCGGTGCACTCCCGAGCGTGACCGCGCATCGCCGGACGGGACGGCGCGGGCCGTACGGCACGCGCCCCGCGTACGCAGCGCAGCCGTCCGCACCGACACCCCCTTCCCGGCCTCCGGCTCCCCCATCGCCGCGCCCCGGCCCCTCCCCCACCCGACTTCCTCCGCTCATATGACTGTTGTGGTGGCCGGATGGTGGTGCGGGGGCCGGGGTAGTGCTCGACGCGCGGTCAGGGGACACGGCATCAGGGGGGAGCGCAGACACGCCGTGCGGACGGGGCCGGTGCGGATCCGCGCACCGCGCCGTCCGGCCGGGGCATCCACAGCGCCCGGGACCGCGCAGCACGTACCACGAACCAAGAAAGCCGGGCACCGTGACACAGCCTTTCGAACTGCCGGACTTCTACCTGCCGCATCCGGCGCGACTCAACCCGCACGTCGAGGAGGCGCGGACGCACTCCAAGGAGTGGGCCCGCCGGATGGGGATGGTGGAGGGGTCGGGCATCTGGGACGAGCACGACCTCGACTCCCACGACTACGCCCTGCTGTGCGCCTACACCCACCCGGACGCCGACGGCCCGGAACTCTCCCTGGTGACCGACTGGTACGTGTGGGTGTTCTTCTTCGACGACCACTTCCTGGAGGCCTTCAAGCGCACCCAGGACCGGGACGGCGGCAAGGAGTACCTCGACCGGCTCCCGCTGTTCATGCCGATGGACCTGACGGCCGGAACCCCCGAGCCGGTCAACCCCGTCGAGGCGGGGCTGGCGGACCTGTGGGCGCGGACCGTGCCCAGCATGTCCCAGGAGTGGCGGGCCCGGTTCGCCGAGAGCACCGAGAACCTCCTCAACGAGTCGCTCTGGGAACTCTCCAACATCAACGCGGACCGCATCCCCAACCCGGTCGAGTACATCGAGATGCGCCGCAAGGTCGGCGGGGCGCCCTGGTCGGCGGGGCTGGTGGAGCATGCGGTCGGGGCGGAGATCCCGGCGGTGATCGCCGAATCACGGCCGATGCGGGTGCTCAAGGACACCTTCTCCGACGGGGTGCATCTGCGGAACGACCTGTTCTCCTACCAGCGGGAGACCGAGGAGGAGGGCGAGCTCAGCAACGGTGTGCTGGTCCTGGAGACGTTCCTGGACTGCACCACCCAGCAGGCCGCGGACTCCGTCAACGACCTGCTCACCTCGCGGCTCCAGCAGTTCGAGAACACCGTGTTCACCGAGCTCGGCCCGCTCTTCGCCGAGCACGGACTGGACCCGACGTCCTGCGCCGACGTCATGGCGTACGTCAAGGGGCTCCAGGACTGGCAGTCGGGCGGCCACGAGTGGCACATGCGCTCCAGCCGCTACATGAACGGCGGCGGAGCCTCGGCGCCGGTCGCTCACCCGGCCCCGGGGCAACTCACCCTGACACCAACCGGCTTGGGCACGTCGGCCGCGGACATCACGTCGCTGCGCGGCCTCACCGGCGCCGACCGGTCCCGCAGCTTCACCCATGTCCCGTACCAGCGGGTGGGGCCGTCCCGGATCCCCGATCTCTACATGCCGTTCACCACGACGCTCAGCCCCCATCTGAGCAGCGCCCGCCGGGAGGTGGTCGCCTGGGCGGAGCGGATGGGCATGCTCCGGGCGCAGCCGGGGGTCCCCGGCTCCGGCATCTGGGACGAGCAGAAGCTCGCCGGCTTCGACTTCCCGCTCTGCGCCGCGGGGCTCCATCCGGACGCGGCCCCCGACGAGCTCGACCTGGAGTCGGAGTGGCTGACCTGGGGCACCTACGGGGACGACTACTTCCCGGTGGTCTTCGGCAGGACGCGTGACCTGGCCGGTGCGAAGGTGTGCAACGACCGGCTCTCGGCGTTCATGCCCCTGGACGGCTCCGCCGCCCCGGAACCGGCGAACGCCCTGGAACGGGGGCTGGCCGACCTGTGGTCCCGTACGGCGGGCCCGATGGATCCGGAGGGGCG
This sequence comes from Streptomyces sp. NPDC002055, assembly GCF_040296705.1. Classification (NCBI taxonomy): domain Bacteria; kingdom Bacillati; phylum Actinomycetota; class Actinomycetes; order Kitasatosporales; family Streptomycetaceae; genus Streptomyces; species Streptomyces sp. NPDC002055. The sequence continues at coordinate 57,723 of NZ_JBEOXS010000016.1, read as the reverse complement.
CCGGACGTTCCGCACCTCGGTCGAGACCATGACCGCGAGCTGGCTGTGGGAGCTGGCCAACCAGGCGCAGCACCGGATCCCGGATCCGGTCGACTACATCGAGATGCGCCGGATGACCTTCGGCGCGGATCTGACGATGGCCCTGTGCCGGCTGGGCCACGGACGGCGGATCCCCCCGGAGGTCTACCGGAGCGGGCCCATGAAGTCGCTGGAGAACGCCGCCGTCGACTACGCCTGCCTGCTGAACGACCTCTTCTCGTACCAGAAGGAGATCGAGTTCGAGGGCGAGGTCCACAACGGGGTGCTCGTCGTCCAGAACTTCTTCGACTGCGACTACCCGACGGCGGTCGCCATCGTGCAGGATCTGATGACCTCCCGCATGCGACAGTTCCAGCACGTCGCGGCACATGAACTCCCGGTGCTGTACGACGACTTCGACCTGGGTGCGGAGGCGCGCGGGATCCTGGACGGGTATGTGAAGGAGCTGGAGAACTGGCTCGCCGGGATCCTGACCTGGCATCAGGGCTGTCTGCGGTACGGGGAACCGGAGCTGCGCCGCCAGTTCCGGCCGGGGCTGCGGATCGGCATCCCGGCGGGGCTGGGCACCTCGGCCACGCGGATCGCCCTGCCCGCGGCGTCGCTCTGAGCCGCGGGGCGTCGCTCTGAGCCGCGCGGCATCGTTCTGACCCACCCGGCCGGGATCCGGCATCGGCCCGGCTCGGCGTCGCAGTGGCTCACCGGCGCGTCCTCACCTGAGACCCTTCGGCCCGTCCCCACCGGCGAGATGTTCTCGTTCGGTGGGGGCGGGCCGGGGAGCCGAACCCCCAGCCTGGTGTCAGAGCCCGCGTCATGACGCGCCGCCCGTCCGGAACGAGGCGCCACTGCCGCTCGGGTCCGAGTGCGACGGTGACCGCTGTGCCGCTGACTTCCCCTCTGCTTCGATGATCTACGACGAACAGAGAGGAAGATCCACCATGCCCACCACGACACTGCAGATACCCACCGAGGACGGCCGGGCCGACGCCTTCGCCGCCTTCCCCGACCACGGCGAGCGGCACCCGGGGGTGCTGCTGTACTCGGACGCCTTCGGCGTGCGGCCCGTGCTGAAGGAGATGGCCCGTGAACTGGCCGAGCACGGGTACTACGTGCTCGTCCCCAACCTCTACTACCGGCACGGCCCGGCGCCGGTGATCGACCTTCCCGAGCACATCGGGGAAGAGGCGCGCCCCGCGGTCATCGGGCAGCTGATGCCGCTGATCGAGGCGCACACCACCGACCATGCCCTGCGGGACGCCGACGCCTACCTCAGGTTCCTCACCACCCGGCCCGAGGTCGGCCCCGGGCCGGTCGGCGTGATCGGCTACTGCATGGGCGCCGCCCTGGCGATGCGCACCGCGACGGCCCACCCCGGCCAGGTGGCCGCCGTCGCCGGATTCCACCCCGGCTTCCTGGTCACCGACGCTCCCGACAGCCCGCACCGCGGCGTTCCCGAGCTCACCGCCCAAGTCCACCTCGGCCTCGCCGAGAACGACTTGACCCCCGAGGCCATCAGCGAGCTGAACCAGGCCCTGGACACCGCGGGCGTCGGCTACACCACCGAGGTCTACCCCGGCACCATCCACGGCTTCACCATGGCCGACACCGACGCCTTCGACCCCTCCGCGCTGCAGCGCCACTGGGACCGTCTGCTCCCCCTCCTCGACCGCACCCTGGCCAAGAGCTGAGGGTCCGGCCCGGACAGTGGAGCTGAACGACACGGCTCACGGAGTCCTCGGCTCACCCGCCGGCCGCGAACCACCGTCATCACGGGTGCGCCTCGGCTGAGTTGTGGTGCGAGGCCAGAGGGAGGCGCAGGCACAGGCACACGGGCACGGGCACCGGCACCGGCACCGGCACCGGCACGCGAGGCTCAGTCGGCGTCCGCAGTCCCGCCGAGGTAGCGGCGGGGCACGCGGGAGCCGATGCGGGCGACGATCTCGTGGGAGATGCTGCCCGCGGCGCGGGCCCAGTCCTCCGCGCCGGGCTCGCCGCGGTCGCCGGGGCCGAACAGGACGACCTCGTCGCCCGGTTCGGCGGTGGACTCGCCGAGGTCGACGACGAACTGGTCCATGCAGACCGTGCCCGCCACCGTGTGCCGCTCCCCGCTGACCAGGACCGGGCCGGTGCCCGAGGCGTGCCGCGGGATACCGTCGGCGTAACCGAGCGGCACCAGGCCGAGCGTGGTGGCGCGGGGGGTGCGGTAGCGGTGACCGTAGGAGACCCCGTGGTCGGCGGGCACCCGCTTGACGGACGCCAGCGGCGCGGTGAGCGTCATCGCCGGCCGCAGCCCGAAGTCGGCGGGTGCCGCGCGGTCCGCGACCGGGCTCAGGCCGTAGAGCGCCAGCCCCGGGCGGACGAGGTCGAAGTGGGCCTCCGGGAGCGTGAGCGTGGCGGCCGAGTTGGCCAGGTGCAGCACCTCGGGGTGCAGTCCCGCCTGCCGCGCGAGCGCCACCGCCACCTGGAAGTTGGCGAGTTGGGCGTCACAGCCGGGGTGGCCGGGCTCGTCGGCGCGGGCGAGGTGCGACCAGATGCCGACGACCTGGATGCAGCCGGCCGCCTCGGCGCGCGCCGCGACGTTCACCAGGGCGGGCCAGCCGTCGGGGCCGGGGCCACCGCGGCCGAGCCCCGTGTCGACCTTGAGGTGGACCCGGGCGGTGCGTCCGGTGCTGCGCGCGGCCCGCGACACCGCCTCGATCGCCCAGGTGGCGCCGGCCGACACATCGATGTCCGCGGCGAGCGCGGCGTCCCAGTCGTCCCCCGGGGTCAGCAGCCAGGCGAGCAGCCGGCCCGGCAGGCCGCCCTCGCGCAGGGCGAGGGCTTCGCGGAGTGCGGCGACGCCGATCCAGGTGGCGCCGCCGGCCCGGGCCGCGCGGGCGGATTCGAGCATGCCGTGGCCGTAGCCGTCGGCCTTGACCACGGCCATCACCTCGGCGGGCCCGGCCAGCTCCCGCAGCCGGCGCGCGTTGTCCTCGACGGCCGAGAGATCGATCAGCGCCTCGGCGTGCGGTGCCGACACCCCGAAAAGGATCGGTGCGGCGCCCGTGCCGTCGGGTCCGCCCGGGGTCCCGGAGCTCCCGGCCCGGTCATCCGCCGGGAGCTGCGGCGAGCGGCCGGCGTGGTCCGTCGTTGCTCCGCGGTCGGCGGTCCCGTCCGCGCGGGGCGTGCCGAGGGTCATGTGGGGTGGTCCTTCCGTGGTGTGAGCGGGGCCCGCTCGGGCCGGGGCCGCCCGCTGCGTCGCGGGGCCGCGAGGAGCGCGTCCGCGGGGCGGCTCCGCGGATACCGGCGCGGGCGGCGCCGTCCGCCGTGGGCGGTGACCCCGGCGGACGGCGCGTACCTCTGCCGGGAGGAGGGGTCGGCCGACCGACAGCGGCGAAGTGTGCCCGCAGGCACCTCCCGGACGCCCTGCCGGGAGATGTCGCAGCCGGGTCCGAGGGGGGAGGTTCAGGCCGGCCCCGACTGCGCATGCAGCCATGGTCGCGAGCGGGGTCCGGGCCGTCATTGTCCGATCGGCACCGTCCGCGGGCCCCGGACGGTGGGCAGGGCACAACGGGGGTCAGGTGTCCTCGCCGACCGGGCCCCCGGGACAGCCCTGCCGACCCCCTCGGTCCCCTCGGCCCAGGCGGCCCCCTCAGTACGGGTCGGCCCCCTCAGTGCGGGTCGGGGCCGTCGGCCGAGGCTTCCCCGTCGCCGGCAACGCCACCCCCGCCGGCACTTCCGGCACGGCTCCCGCCGGCAGCGCCGTCGGCGCCCCCGTCGGCAGCGCCGTCGGCGCCGTACCGGCGGGCGGTGAGCTGGAGCAGCAGCGCCGTCCGCACCTCGGGGTCGTCCAGCGGCACCGCCACCACCTCCTGGAGGCGGCGCATCCGGTGGCGGAGGGTGTTGGGGTGGATGTGCAGCCGGGCCGCCGCCGTCCGCGGGTCGCCCATCTCCTGGAGCCAGGCCCGCAGCGTCGGCACACAGCTCGTACCGTGCTCCCGGTCGTGCTCGACCAGCCGGTCCAGGGGCCCGATCCCGGCGATCCGCGCCGCCGCGGCGGACCGCGCCACATGGCGGAGGACGACGGTGGCCCACACCGCGTCGTGCACCGCCTGCTCTCCGTCGACCAGGCCGGTCCGCAGCAGGTCGAGGGTGTCGTCGGCCTGCTCCCGGGAGCGGGCGAGGCCGGGCACCGTCGACGCGAGGCCGCCCACGGCGACCAGCGGCGCCGGACGGCCGGTGGCCTCGCGCAGCTGCCGCAGCCAGCCGCCCCCGCTGTCGGCCGCCGGGCCGACCAGCTCGGCGGGGACGATCCCGTAGACCACGCCGCCGATCACCGCCGCCGGGGACCGCAGACGGGAGCCGCGGAACCGGGACATGCGTTCCCACGCCGTCAGCCGCTGCCGCTCGGCCTCGTCGTCGTCCTCGCAGCGCACGCCCACGCCGACCACCCGCCACGGCCCGGCGGAGAGCCCGAGGCGGCGCGCCGCGTCGGCCGCCCCCTCCTGGCCGTGCAGCACGGTGGCGACCATGTCGGTCAGCACCAGACGTTCGACGTCGGCTCCGGCCCGGCGGCGCAGCAGGTGCAGGGCGGCCGTGGCGGCGGTGGCGGCGAAGGCCTCGGCCCGTTCGGCGGAGACGGGGCCGGGCACGATGGCCCAGATCGAGCCGAGCACATCGCCTCCGGCGTGCACCGGCACGACGAGCCGCGGCTTGGTCCCCTCGACGAGCTCGGGTACGTAGATGGCGCCGGTGTCCTGGGCGATCCTGCGGAACACCCCCTGCCGCCGGAACCGGTCCTGGACCTCGTCGGGGACGCTGCGGCCCATGATCGTCGCCACCCGCGCCTCGTCGCCGCGCTCCTGCCGGGTGGAGTAGGCCAGGACCCGCGAGTTGCGGTCCTCGATGGTGACCGGGGCATCGATGACGGCGGCGATCGCGTCCGCCAGCCCGAAGAGGTCTCCCGCCTCGGCGCCGCCGAGACCCGGTACGGAGTCCGCGGAGCTGTCGCTGTCGAGCACCGCACGCACCAGCGACACGACCTGAGCCCAGCCCGCCTGCTGCTCGACCTCCACCAGCGCGACCCCGGAGGCGTCCGCCGCGGCGATCACCTCGCGGTCGGCCGCGGCCGGCGCCTTGAGCAGCAGCGCGGACGCGGACCGCCGGGCGCAGTGCGCGAGCAGCCGCAGGGCCTGGGCCCGGTCGGTCAGGTTCACCCCGAGGACGACGTCCCCCGCCCGCAGGTCGAACCCGCCGTCCGGCTCGGCGATCACCACATCGCCCAGGGGATCCGAGGAGCCGTCGGGGACGCAGACCTCACACAGCACGGCCGGTCCGACGGAACCGAGAAGCCGTTGCAGCGTCATCACTGGGCACCACCCGCTCACCTACCGTCCCATCGTGCACCACGGGAGGGGTCGGTGGCCGTCCGGGCTGCGGGGTGGGCCCTTGCCCCTGCCTGCACCGGTGCCCGGCCGAGGCGGTGAAGGGATCCGAGCGGAACCGCGTGTGCCGGGTCGGACCGTCCGTGGTGCGCCCGCCCGAGCTTGCTCCCTCACCCGCCGGATCCGGACACAGCCCACAGCAGGATGGCCCACCGGCGTCGCCGGTGGGCCATCCTGCTGTGGGCCTTGCCGTCAAGGACGTCCGAGCACTCGGACAGTCCATCCGGCGTCACGCCAGCGTGCGGGGTCGAGGGTGCCACGGCCGTCGATGATCTTCGGGCAGGCGACCCGCTGGGCCAGCCGGTGCGGGTCAATGGTGGCGAACTGGGGCCACTCCGTCAGGTGCAACAGCAGGTCCGCATCCTCGGCCGCAACGACCGGGTCGTGGACATAGTCGAGATCGGGCCGGGCCTTGCGGGCCTGATCGAGAGCTCTGGGGTCGGTCACGGTGATCGTGGCGCCGAGTTCGTGGAGCTTCTGCGCGACGGCGAGCGCCGGGGAGTCGCGGATGTCATCGGTGTCAGGCTTGAAGGCGGCGCCCCAGACCGTGATCCGCTTGCCCACGACAGCGCCGGACAGCAGTTCGCGAGCGAGGTCGACCATGTGGTCGCGGCAGCCGTTGTTGATGGCGTCGACCTCGCGGAGAAGGGACACGGCCCGGCCTGCGCCGAGTTCCCCGGCCCGGGCCATGAAGCCACGGAGGTCCTTGGGCAGGCAGCCGCCGCCGAAGCCGAGCCCGGGCCGCATCCCGCGCCGGCCGATACGGATGTCGTGACCGAGGGCATCGGCGAGCTCAAAGACATCGGCACCGGCGATCTCACAGACCTCGGCCATCGCATTGATGAAGGAGATTTTCGTGGCCAGGAAGGCGTTCGCAGCGGACTTCACGAGCTCGGCAGTGGCCCAGTCGCCGACGAACGTCGGGGTTCCCGCGTCGATGATCTTCGCGAAGCACTCACGAAGGACACGTTCCGCCCAGGAGTTCTCCGTGTTGAAGCCGAGGACGAGCCGGTCCGGACGGAGGGTGTCCTCGACGGCGCACGATTCCCGCAGGAACTCCGGGTTCCAGGCAACCTCAATGGCATCGCCGGCGGGAGCCATGTCGCGCAGCAGAGCAGCGACTCGGGGTGCGGTGCCGACCGGGACGGTGCACTTGACTGCGATCACAGCAGGTGAGCTGAGGCGGGGTGCGAGCCGACGGACGGCCGTGAACAGCTGAGTGAGGTCGTAGGCGTGTTCGCCGGGCTGTTGAGGGGTGCCCACGCCGATGAAGTGCAGGTCGGCGAAGGCGGCGGCTTCGGAGAAGGAAGCAGTGAACCTCAGCCGGCCGGTCCCGGTGTGCTTGGCCAGGAGGTCATCGAGGTCCCGTTCGAGGAACGGCGCCTTTCCGGAGTTGAGGATGGCGACCTTGTCCATGTCGGCGTCCATGCCGAGGACTTCGTGGCCGAGTTCTGCCATGCAGGCGGCGTGGGTGGCGCCGAGGTAGCCGCAGCCGATGACGGTGAGCTTCACGAACGGATGGTCCTCTCAGGGCGGGCCGCTGACGACGGCTCGTCCCGCTGCCCCCTGGAAGAGCGAGGTATCAGGCGAGCCGAGCGGCCAGGTAACGGTGGATCCCGTTCCGGATGAACGGCGGGATCGTCAGCATGTCGAGGTGTTCAGGGGCGAAGAACTGGAGCGTGACGCCCTCGCTGAGCGGGAGGCCGGTCTCGTCGCCGTCCCAGGTGGCGGCGAAGAAGGTGATCAGCTGCCCGGAACCGTGTGCGTCACGGATGTCGAAGAGCTCTTCGAGGCAGCCGATGGCGAGCCCGGCTTCCTCGTCCAGCTCGCGGACGATCGTCTCCAGGGAGGTCTCGCCCTCGTCGGTACCACCGCCCAGTAGGCTCCAGTGGGCGGGCCAGGCGATGTCCGGCAGATCGTCGCGCAGGTGCATCAGGAGGTCGCCGTGTCGGTTGGCGATGATGGCGACCGCTCCGCGGGCGGCGGCCTGCTTCTCGGTGGCGGTGGTGTCGGAGTGCATGTCGATACGGTAATGACGGGCGCAATCGCCATCAGGCAGCGCCCTTCACCGTCTGATGCGTCACCCAGGCGGCGGCCATCAGTGCCTGCATTCTGGTGCGGTCGAACCGTCCTCCCGGCTTGAGGCCGCTCTCCAGCAACGGCAGCCAAGCAGACGGCGCATCGCACAGCGCAGCGTGGATCCTGGCGTCCGTCCAGGCCGCGAGCGGGCCGTTGAGCCAGGCGGGGACAGGGCTGGCGAAGCCGAGCTTGTCCCGGCTGCCCCAGACCTCCTTGGGGAGGCCCAGGACCTTTGCAGCGTCCCGCAGGACCCGCTTTCCCTGGGCCGGATCGGTGATCTTGTGTTCCGCCGGGAGCCGGTAGGAAAGCTCCACCAACTCGCGTGCGAGGTAAGGCGACCGACGTTCCAGTGCGTACGCGGAGGCGAGCTTGTCGCTGGTCATGACCAGCGGACGCCAGGCGGTCGCCAGGTCCACAAGGGTGAGCGCGCGGGCGAGGTCCCCGCCCGCCCGGCTCATGGCATCGGCGACCAGTTCGCGAATCCGGCCCTCGGGATCCGGGCCGCGCAGGACGAGACGGGTGAGAGCCTCGACGGGATCGAGCGGTTCACCCGCATGGTGCCGCAGCCGCCCGGCCAGTGGGCGGTATGCCTCCAGGCCCGCGTCCAGTACCGAGTCCGGGCCGAACAGAACCAGTGCCTGGCGGACGTAGCCCATCAGGAACTCGTCCGGCCCGAGCCCTCCGACCACGACCCTCAACCCCAGCTCGGAGACCTTTCGGTAGGCCATGTGCTCCGAGAACGTGGACGCGTTGCCCATCGGGTAGTCCAGGGCGGACATCATGTGCGGCAGGACGGGGGTGAAGTCGGCATGGTCCGGCTCCACCACCACGAGCTCGGCGCCGATGTCCTTCGCGATCCGGGCCGCGATCCGTGATTCGTCGAGACGGTCCTGCCCCCGGTAACGGACCGTGACACAGACCGGAGGTCGCATCAGGTAGGCCAGCACCGAGGAACCCAGCCCGCCGGACAGCAGCAGCGCGAAGTCGCAAGCCGGGACTCGCAGCGGGACCTGCTCGGAGAGCACGACGGAGTACCTCGCGAGCGCCGCCCGGTAATCACCGTCGAAGGGTCGCCGGTCTTCCAGCTGCCACCAGGTCTGCTGGACGAGTGATCCGCTGGCGACGTCGAAGGCCAGCAGCGTCGCGGGAGCCAGCAGCTGAATGCCTTGGAAAGGGGTGTCGACACCGACCGGGGTCTCGATCGCGACGGCCTCCGGGCTCAGGACCAGTGGCGCCGCCCCGTAGCCGGTGAGGGTGGTGACCTCGGAGGCGAAGGCGAGTCTGCCGCCGTCGAGGCGCCAGTAGAGAGGCTTTTCACCCAGTCGGTCCCGCGCGAGGAACAGTCGGCCGGCCCGCGGGTCGTAGACGGCGACGGCGAACATGCCGTCCAGCCCCTCCAGGCAGGCCGGCCCGATCTTCGCCCAGGCACGTAACAGGAGGTGGGCGTCCGACTCCCGGTCCGTCAGCCGAATGCCCCAGGCGGCGGCCTGCTGGGCAAAGTTGTAGATCTCGCCGTTGAAAGCCAGCAGGATCCCGGAGTCTCGGTCGAGGTAGGGACCGGGCGGGGCCTGCGGGTCGACAATCAGCAGCGAGTTCATGGCCAGCACGGCCCGGCCGTCCGGGGCGGCGACGCGCCTGGTTCCGTCCGGGCCCCGGTAGCGCTGCGCATGGCCCATGGTCTCGACGGTGGCCTGATGGCGGACGGCGTCGCCTCCGGCCAGTCCTGCGATTCCGCACATCTGGTTCGCCCCCGAGTGTGATGGTGTCGTGGCTGCGGCCGCCGCGGGGAGGAGAACCCTGCCCGTCCCCAGGAGCGGCCCGGGCTCTCATCTCAGCGGTCCGCGGAGAGCTGCGCGAGGGCTCACAAGGGGGCTCACAACTCGCAGATGCGGTTCGCGGTGGGCGCCCGAAGCAATACGCTCGGTGACCCGACACAAGGGCGTGGCGTCCGACTCCGCGTTCCCGGCGAGGGCCAACGCTTCGCGCCCACAACGGGCTCGAGCCGACGCAGACGCTCCGGACTTTGGCCAAGGGGGAAGATCGTGGCGTCGACCGTCCGCCGGACTCGTCCGCCCAATGCGGACCTGGCCCGGCTCATCAAGGCTTCCGGCGCAAGCCACAAGGCCCTTGCTCTGCGCATCAACCAGCTCGCCCGGGCCACCGGCCTGGAAACGGACTACTCGCACACCTCCATCGCGAACTGGTCCCGACGGGGCATGACACCGAAGTGGCCGGTACCGAAGCTGATCGCGCAGGCCCTGGCCGAACGGCTGGGTCGGCCCGTCGGTCCCGCGGAGATCGGTATGGGCGATGCGGAGACACCGGACGCGACCATGGGGTTGGATTTTCCGCGGGATCCCGCCGATGCCGTCCGTGCTGCCACTTCGTTCTGGAGCTCCGTGAACCGCCGCGACTTCCTTGCCGGATCCGGCTTCGCCGTGTCCGCCTTCAGCACACCGGTCACCCGCTGGCTCGTCGCCCCTGCCGACGATGCAGCCGATCACCGCGGGGGCCGACAGGTAGGCCGGGCCGACCTGGACGAACTGCGCGAAGCCGCCGACGACGCCAGGCGGTGGGACTCGAAGTACGGCGGAGGCAATTGGAAGGCCAACTCCGTCACCGTCTGCCTGCACGAACGGGCCGCTCCACTGCTGCAGGGCTCCTTCTCCGACGAAGTCGGCAGGGAGCTGTTCTCCGCGGCCGCCGAGTTGTCCCGGCTGGCGGGCTGGACGGCGTTCGACGTCGGGCAGCACCAAGCCGCCCAGCGGCACTTCATCCAGGCGCTCCGTCTCGCCCGCGCCGGCGGTGACGTCGAACTGGGCTGCTACGTACTGACCACGATGGCGATGCAGTCGTTGTTACGAGGATTCGCCGGTGAGGCCATCGACATGGTCCAAGGAGCGTTCGAGCGGGCCAAAGGCCGGGCCGTGCCCCGCGTCCTGGCGTTCACGAAACTGATCGAGGCCCGTGCTCATGCCCGCGACAACGAGCCCCGAGCCGCCTCACGTGCCCTCGCCGTCTCCGAGCATCTCCTCGGGACGGCGAACACCGAAAGCGGCGACGAACCGGCGTGGATCGACTTCTACGGCCACGCCCGCCTTTCCGCGGACGCCGCCGAGGTCTTCCGGGACCTGAGGAACCCCAGAGCGGCTCTGGGGTGGAACCAGCAGGCCACCGCCATGCCGCCCGGCGTGTTCACCCGTTCCGTCGGCATGCGGCTGGCCATCGTGGGGACCGCTCACCTCCAGGCCCGCGACCTCGACCACGGTCTGGAACTCGGCAACCGCTCGGTCGACATCCTTGCCCGTGTGAAGTCCTCCCGGGCGAAGGACTACGTCCGCGAGTTCACCGCCGCCCTCGGTCCGTGGCGGCGCGAACCGGCCGTCCGCGACTTCATCCACCGCACCCGCACCGAACTCGGCGTCACGACCTGAGTGGTTCCCCAACCGCCGTGTCACAGCAACGTCGCCGGGCAGGGAAAGGCCGGCCAGGTCCCCTGGCTACCCGACTGCGGCGCTCCACGGCATCCCGCGGACCGACGCGCTCCCGGCCGGGGGCCGAGACCCTGTCCCGTAGCACCGTAGAGCCGTAGTGGCGTAGTGGCGTAGTGGCATCAACGGCCCGGGCCCGCGGCGGTCATGGCCACCGCGGGCCCCGTCCTTCGGAGCGCCGGAGCCGTCGCTCCTACAGGAAGCTCACATTCTGCGCGAGTGCCAACTCGCTGGAGTAGTTGACGGTGTTGGTGGCCGCGCGCATGTAGGCGCGCCACGAGTCGGAGCCGGACTCGCGGCCGCCGCCGGTCTCCTTCTCCCCTCCGAAGGCGCCGCCGATCTCGGCGCCGGAGGTGCCGATGTTGACGTTGACGATGCCGCAGTCGGAGCCCTCGGCGGACAGGAAGCGCTCGGCCTCCTGCTGGTCGCGGGTGAAGATGCTGGACGACAGGCCCTGGGGGACGTCGTTGTGCAGGGCGATGGCCTCGTCCAGGGTCTCGTACGTCTGCACGTAGAGGATGGGGGCGAAGGTCTCCTCGCGGACGACGGCGGTCTGGGCGGGCATCCGGACGATGGCCGGTTCGGCGTAGGCGGCGTCGGGTGCGGTGTCCGAGAACCGCCGGCCGCCGCCGACGAGGAGCTTGCCGCCCTCGGCCTGGGCGCGGGACAGCGCGTCCTGCATGGCGTCGTGGGCCGTGGCCGAGATGAGTGGGCCGACGAGGGTGCCGTCGTCGAACGGGTCGCCGATGGGGAGCTTGCGGTAGGCGTCGGTGAGCCGGTTGATCAGGGTGTCGGCCACGTCGCGGTGGACGATGAGGCGCCGCAGGGTGGTGCAGCGCTGTCCGGCGGTACCGGCGGCGGCGAACACGATGCCCTGGACGGCGAGGTCGAGGTCGGCCGAGGGGGCGACCACGGCGGCGTTGTTGCCGCCGAGTTCGAGCAGGCTGCGGCCGAAGCGGGCGGCGACCCGCGGGCCGACCTCCCGGCCCATGCGGGTGGAGCCGGTCGCGCTGACCAGCGCGACCCGGGAGTCGTCGACGAGCTTCTCCCCGATGACGCGGTCGGCCAGCAGCAGCCGGTGCACGTCCTGGGGCGCGCCGACGTCCTCGGCGGCGCGGGCGAGCAGCCGGGCGGAGGCGAGCGAGATCAGCGGGGTGAGCTCGGAGGGCTTCCACACCACGGTGTCGCCGCAGACGAGGGCGACGGCGGTGTTCCACGACCACACCGCGGCGGGGAAGTTGAAGGCGGAGATCACGCCGACGACGCCGAGCGGGTGCCAGGTCTCGGCGAGGCGGTGGCCGGGGCGCTCGGAGGCGATGGTGCGCCCGTAGAGCTGCCGGGACAGGCCCACCGCGAAGTCGCAGATGTCGATCATCTCCTGGACCTCGCCGAGCGCCTCGGAGCGGATCTTGCCCGCCTCGATGGTGATGAGGTCGGCCAGGTCGCCCTGGTGCTCGCGGAGCAGTTCACCGAGGCAGCGGACGAGCTCCCCGCGCCGCGGCGCGGGGGTGACGCGCCAGTCCCGGAATGCCCGGTGGGCCGCGGCGATCGCTGCGTCGGCCTCGTCGGCCGTGGTGGCCCGCAGCCCGAACAGGTCCTCGCCGGTGACCGGCGTGCGGGCGGAGAAGTCGGTGCCCTCGGGGATTTCGGCGCCGACGCGGTGCAGCGCGGTGCGGGCCGTCTCGCGCAGCGCCTCCGTGGTGGGGAGGCTGATGGCGGTGGCGGTCATGGTGTCCTGCCTTTCAGGTGGGTGGTCGCGTCAGGTCAGGTGGGTGGTGACGGCGCGTCCGGTCACGAGGACGTGCGGGTGCGGTGAGCGGTGGGTTCGTTCGGACGGGATGGGTTCCTTCGGTCGGCGCGGCTGCCATGAGGTGGCGTGTCAGGTGCGGTCCGGGTCGCCGGTGCGGTCCGGGTGGCCGGTGCCGTCCCGGTCGCCGGTGCCGGACGGGCCGGTGGACGGATCCGTGGCCGCTGCGGGCGCCGCCGGCTCCGCGGACGGGACGCCGGGCAGCCCGAGTTCCCGGGCGGCCCGGGCCAGGGAGGCGTTCCGCTGTTCCTCGTAGAGCGCGAACGGGTCGAGCACCGGGCGGCCGATGGCGCCCGAGAGCCAGTCGCTGTCGTAGGCGACCGCCGACCGGGCGTCGTCCCGGGAGCCCTCGCCGCTGAGGTTGGACTGGAAGATGCCGGCCGCCGACCGGGGCAGGAAGTCCTCGTAGACGATGGGTTCGGCGCGCAGCCACCCCGCGTCGAGCAGTCCGCCGAGCGTGGGCGGAACGCCGTCGGCCGTCCGGCCGGGCCCCGCGCTCCCGGTCTTCGCCGACGGCACCGCGTGGTAGGTGAAGAACCCGTGGCCCCGGGCGGCCAGTTCGCGTTCCGTGCCGGGGAAGTGCCGCTCCCACAGGGTGCGGAGGATGGCGCCGCGGTCGGCGCCGGGGTCCTGGGCGGCCAGGGTGTCGGCGCGGGCGAGCAGGTCGTCGTAGTGGGCGCGGCCCTGCCGGGTGAGGGCGATGCCGCGCGCCTCGACCTCGCCGAAGCGCACCCGCAGCGCTCCGGTGGTGACCTCGCCGTCGTCGGTGCGCAGGGCGCGGGGTTCGGCCAGGGCGCGGAACGAGGTCTGGCGCAACAGGACGTCCGGCCCGTCCCAGCGCGGCGGGCCCTGGATGGTGTCGATCATGGCGATGCCGCGGTCGGTCATCCGCCGGTAGAGCTCGTCGATGTCGAGGACGCGGGGGGTGAGGTGGTTGATGTGGGTGCTGCGGACGCCGCCGATGTCCGCGGCGACGGCGGAGACCCGTTCCAGGGTCTCGTACCAGGACCGGTCGAGCGGTTCGGTGGAGAGTTCGAAGGCCTGGACGGCGAGGTGCAGGAAGCGTTCGGCCTCGGCCCCGGGGAGGCCGCCCCGGGCCTCCGCCCGGTCGGCCAGGTCCAGCAGTTCCGGCGGGAAGAGCTGTCGTTCGGCGAGGAAGCGCTCCAGGCGGCGGCGCAGGTCGTCGTCGAAGAACCGGGGGTCGGCCGGGGTGAGCATCGAGGTGAACACCCGGAACGGGTTGCGGGCCAGCTCCTCGGCGTCGACCGGGCGGAACGCGGTGGAGACCACGGGTACGGCGCTGGCGGCGGCTTCGCGCAGGTCGTAGAAGCCGACCGGGTGCATGCCCAGGGCGCCGAAGATCCGGGCGACCTGCTGGAGTTCGTCCGGGGTGCCGACGCGGATGGCGCCGTGCCGTTCGGCGGTGACCCGGCCGATGGAGCCGAGCCGTTCGGCCTCGGCCCCGGCAGCGCACATCACGTCCCCGTTGACCTCGTGGGAGACGTCGACGAGCGTCGTGTAGGCGGGGACCTCCCGTCCGTACATGTCGGAGAGCCGCTGGGCGAACGCGGCGCGCAGTTGCCACTGGCTGATCATGACCGGGGCTGCCTTTCGGTGCGGGGCCCGGAGGACCGGGCCGGTGCGGGCCGGGGTGGTGCGGGGCTCAGACGATGTGGGCCTCGGGCCGGATATCGGCACCTGCGGTGAAGCGGTCCACCCCGAGCGGAGTGACGTCCACCGGTGGTGTCCGCCCCAGGTGCAGATCGCGCACGATCTCTCCCACGGCCGGCGCCTGCAGGAAGCCGTGGCCGGAGAAGCCGGTGGCGTAGAGGAAGTTGTCCGGCTCGGCGGCCCGGCCGATGAGGGCGTTGTGGTCGGGCGTCACCTCGTAGAGGCCGGCCCAGCCGCCCGCGGTCTCCATCTCCGCCAGGGCCGGGGCGCGGCGGCGGGCGGCGGCGCGGAACAGGTCCAGCCACTCGGGGGTCCAGGTGGTGTCGAACCCCTCGGCCTGGCGCGGGTCGGCCAGTCCGAGGAGCAGCCCGTCGTCGCTGTTGTGGAAGTAGGCGCTGGTGGCGAAGTCGATGGTGAAGGGGATGCGGGGCGCCGGGGGGTCGAGCGGTGCGGTGAAGGCGAGCTGCCGCCGTACCGGACGCACCGGCAGGTCCACGCCCACCATGGCACCGATCCGGGCCGACCAGGCGCCGGCCGCGCAGATGACGGTGGTGCAGCGGACCGGGCCGCGGCTGGTGTGCACGGTGGAGACCCGGTCGCCGCGGGTGTCGATGCCGGTGACGGCGGTGTGCGGGGCGATCACCGCGCCGGCCGCGGCGGCGGCCCGCGCGTAGCCGTCGACGACGAGCCCGGGGCGGGCGTGGCCGTCCGCCGGGGAGTGGACCGCCGCGAGCAGGCCGTCGGTGCTGACGTAGGGGCACAGCCGCCGGGCCTCCTCGGGGCCGGTCATGCGGCTGGGGACGCCGAGCCGGTTCTGCACGGCGACGCAGTCCTCGAAGTCGGCGACCTGCTGCGGGGTGGTGAGGAGGAACAGATAGCCGACGGTGTCGAGCCGGATGTCCGCGCCGGGGCGGCGGGGGAAGTCCTGGTAGGCGCGGAGGCTGCGGTTGCCGATCTCGATGTTGAGCGGGTCCGAGAACTGCGCGCGGACGCCGCCGATCGGCTTGCCGGAGCTGCCGCAGCCCAGCGTGCCCTGTTCGACGAGGACGATGTCGGTGACGCCGGCCTCGGCGAGGTGGAACGCGATGCTGGTGCCGATCACGCCTCCTCCGACGATCACGACGTCGGCTGTCCGGGGGACGGGGCTGGATGTGGCTGAGAAGGACACGGGCCGATCCCTTCCTGGCCCGCACCGGGCGTGAGCGGTGCTCGCGGTGACCGGACGGCGCCAGTGCATGACGGGCGGTGCATGACGGGAGAGGGTGCTGATCAGCGGCTCGGAGCCATCGTGCCTCTCCCCGACCGTTGACGTCCATGAACGGTTCTTCCTCTCGATCCATTAGCGTTGCTATATGGAATGGACGAGTGCGCAGCTGCGCTCCCTGGTGGAACTTCCCCGCCGCGGCACCATCACCGCGGTCGCCCAGGCGCTGGGTTACACGCCCGGCGGGGTGTCCCAGCAGATCGCGGCGCTGGAGAAGGCGACGGGGATGGAGCTGCTGCGCCGGGTGGGGCGCCGGGTGGAGCTCACCGACGCCGGGGTGACCCTGGCCGCGCACGCGGAGCGGATCCTGGCCACCGAGGCCGAGGCCGTGGAGGCGATGGAGCGGGCCCGGAGCGAGATCGCCGGGGTGCTCCAGGTGGGCCTGTTCGCGACCGCGGCGGCGGAGATCCTGCCGCTGGCGCTGCAGCAGGTGCACCGGCGGCATCCGGGGCTGAGCGTGCACAGCCAGGACATGGACGTCGACGAGGTCTTCGACGCGGTCGCCGCCGGGGCGGTGGACCTGGCCCTGGGCCTGGACTACCCGGACGTCCCGATTCCGCGGAACCCCGCACTGCGGCTGCGCCGGCTGTACCGGGAGCGGTTCTCGCTGGCCGTGCCGACGGGGACGATGCCGGGCGCCGACGCCGTGAGCCTGGCCGCGACCCGCGACCTCGGCTGGATCCTGCCGTCGGCCGAGAGCTACTACGGGCGGGCGGTGCGGACGGCCTGCCGGCGGGCCGGGGTGGAGCCCGACGTCCGGCACGTGGTGACCGACACCGCCGCGACGCTGGCCCTGGTCGAGGCGGGGATCGGGGTCAGCACGGTGACGGACCTGATGCTGCGGCTGCGGTCGTCACGGTTCGACGTGGTGCCGCTGGAGGAGACGATCGAGCGTCACATCGTCGTGGTGGTACGGGCGTCGGCGGAGTTCCGGCCGACGGTGATGGCGCTGGTCGGCATTCTGGGGGAGCTGGCGGATCACGCCCGCGCGGAGGCCGGCCCTCGGGGACTCGTGTGACGCTGCGGACCCGCGGCCCGGCTCGCATCACTCACGGCTCCTGTGCGCACCGCCACCGACATCGCCCGCGTGCTCTTGCGTTCAGGCCAGGCGCAAGCCGCCGGCCCGATCGGGGGCCGACGCACAGCCGAGCGGACACTCAGTCCGCGCGGGGCCTGAGCAGGTTCTCGACCAGGGTGTCCACCAGACCTCGGGGGACACTCGACCCCGTCAGGGCGCAGTAGACGATCGGGCCGACCAGAGCGTCGAGCGTGGCGTCGGGGCCGAGTTCGGGCGAGACCTCGCCGGCGTCGGTTCCGCGCGCGAGCATGTCGCGTTCCAGGCCACGCCGTGGACCGAGATAGCGCTGGTGAAAGCGCTTGGCCGTGTCGGGATGGTGCTGGGCCTCGGCCATGAGCGCGAGCAGGACCTTGCCGGCAGGGTCGCGGGTGAGGAATCGCGCGAAGGCGCGCAGGTAGCCACGGATGCTTTCCGCCGTGGGCTGCTCCGTCGGGACGGGGAGGCGTTTGTCGCTGTCCTCGATGAGCGTGTCGAGGAGGATCTCGACCTTCGAGGGCCACCAGCGGTAGATCGTCTGCTTGGCGACGCCGGCACGACGCGCGATCGCCTCGACGGTCAGAGCGCCGAAGCCGTGCTCGACGAGCAGATCGTCCGCGGCATGCAGCACAGCCAGACGGGCGGCCTCGTCGCGCCGGTTGCCGGAGCGCGGCCTGCGGGGCTGAGAGCTGGCGGCGGGCATGCGAGACACCCTACCCGTCAGGAGTCCCGCGGCATTGCCTAGACGCAACGCCGCGTCTAGGCTGCAGTCACCCACCACAAAGGAGTGCATGTGTCCGCCACGCCCCACCGCCACGCTCTCGTCATCGGCGCCTCCCGAGGGTTAGGGCTCGTCCTCACCGACGAGCTCGCCCGACGCGGCTGGCACGTCATCGCCACCACGCGCCAGGACGGCGGCGAGTTGCAGGCGCATGCCGATGCCTGGAAAGGACGGTTGAGGGTCGAATCCCTGGAGATGACGAGCTCCGGGCAACTGGCCGCTCTGCGCGAGCGCCTGGACGGCTGCCGACTCGATCTGCTCTTCGTCAACGCCGCAGTCGACCGAGGCAATCTGCCGATCGACGAGGTCTCCACCGACATGTTCACCGAGGTGATGATCACCAACACGTTGAGCCCGCTGCGCGTCCTCGAGGCCCTCCGCGGACTCGTCGCGCCCGGCGGGACCGTCGCGGTCATGTCCTCCGATCAGGGCAGCATCTCGCGCAACACCGAGGACGGCTACGAGCTCTACAAGGCCAGCAAGGCCGCGCTCAACCAGCTGATGCGCAGCTACGCCACCCGCCATGCCGACGACGGACGGACCAAGCTGCTCATCGACCCCGGTCACAATCGGACGCGGCTCGGCGGACCCGACGCGCCGCTCGCTCCCCAGGAGAGCATCCCGGCCGTCGTCGACGTCCTCGAAGCGCAGGCCGGCGCCCCCGGCCTGCAGTTCCTGGATCGCCATGGCGAGACCGTCCCGTGGTAGAGCTCCGGGCCGGAGCGCCGGGAGCGCCCGAGGGTGCGCACCATGCGCTCCCCGGAGGGCATGTCCGGCTGCGTGGGGTTCCTGCTGGAGGTGGTGGGCGTCCAGCTGCCGGTCTGGGCCATGGGGGCGCCCGGCACCGGTGACGGCCACCGCATCGACCTGGTGGCGGTGCTGATCTGTCTGGGCGTGGCCTGGCTGCTCACCCGCGGCACCCGCACCTCGGCCCGGGTGGAGACGGTGCTGACCATCGTCAAGATCGCGATCGTGCTGGTCGTGGTGGCGTTCGTCGTGGTCTCGGCGGCCGTGCTGATCCTGCGCTACCGGAAGCCGAACCTCAGCCGCGGGTTCCGCTGCCCGGGCATGCCGTTCACCCCGGTCCTGGGGATCGCCTTCTCCGTCTGGCTGATGTCGTTCCTGCGGATGGAGACCTGGCTGCGGCTGGGCGCCTGGCTCGTCGTCGGGCTGGTCGTCTACGCCGCCTACGGCTACCGCCGCACCCGCCGGGTGATGCCGGGCGGCTCCGTCGACCTGGACGCGCTGGAGGAGATG
The DNA here is from genome assembly GCF_040296705.1 of Streptomyces sp. NPDC002055. Taxonomy (NCBI): domain Bacteria; kingdom Bacillati; phylum Actinomycetota; class Actinomycetes; order Kitasatosporales; family Streptomycetaceae; genus Streptomyces; species Streptomyces sp. NPDC002055. Next base: position 38,860 of record NZ_JBEOXS010000016.1, on the reverse strand, counting down.
TCCGACTCCGACGAGCCGGCGCCCGCCGCTGCGGCGCCGCCTCAGGAGACGACCGGGACCAGGTGATCCGCGTCGCCGGGGACGGCGTGACGCAGCGCCTCCAGCACCGCCCCGAGCAGGGGGTTGCTGCCCGCCTCGCGGTGCAGGGCCACCACGGTCCGGTGCGCGGAGCGGCGGGTGAGCCGGGTGGCGAGGATCCGCTCGTCGTCGAGGTGGCCCAGCGCGGGCACCACCGCCATACCGAACCCGGCGGACACCAACTCCCGTACGACGTCGTAGTTGTTGCTGCGGAAGCCGACTTCGGCGGTGAATCCGGCCGCGGCGCACAGCCGGGTCAGCGAGAGCGCCCCGGCCGTGCCCTCGCGGCTGGTCACCCAGCGGGCGCCGGACAGGGCGGGCAGGTCGCCGCCCGGACCGCTGTCCCGGGGGCGCAGCAGGAGCAGGTCCTCGCGCAGCAGCGGGCGGGCGGTGAGGCCGTCGGGCCACTGCCGGGGGCTGAGCCCGTACTCGTAGACCAGGGCGACGTCCAGGTCGCCGTCGGCGAGCGGCCCCAGCAGCTCGTCCGGTTCACCCTCCTCCAGCAGGATCTCGGCCCGGGGATGGGAGGCGGCGAAGGCGGTGAGCGCCGCGGGGACGAGCCGGACGCTGGCGGTGGGGAAGCTGCCGAGGCGGAGCCGGCCGACGGTGCCGGTGGCCAACTCCCGTACGTGGTGGTCCAGATCGTCCAGCGCCGCCAGGACCCGGGCGCTGGAGTCGACCAGCCGGCGGGCGGCTGTGGTGGCGCGGATGCCGTGGGCCTCGCGTTCGAAGAGGACGAGGCCGGTCTCCTTCTCCAGGGCGGCGATCTGCTGCGAGATCGCGGAGGAGGTGTAGCCGAGGTCGCGGGCGGCGATGGCGAACGAGCCGCTCTGGCAGACGGCGCGCAGGGTGAGCAGATGCAGGGGCTTGAGCATGCGGTGCTCCTCGGGGCGGTCCCGGTGTGCCGCGGGCGGCCGGGGCCGGTGGCCGGCCGGTGGTGGTGACGGAGCGGCGGAACGGCGGTGGCGGGGCGGCCGGCGGTGGTGACGCGCTTCCGGACGTCGTTGCGGGATGTCCGCAGCACCGTACCTCCGGGCCCGGCCGAGGCCAAGCAATCCTTTCCCTCAACATCGAATTCTGTCGTGCTGCTGGCCCTTGTGAGGCCCGGAAGGCGGGCTTCATGGTGGACAGGTCCTGGTCACAGCGGTGATCCGTGAGCAGAAGGAGCGAGACACGTGGCGACGACTGCCGAGCACAGCGGCCGGATGTCCGACCCGGACGCGGTGGCGGAGGCCCTGGCCCAAGCGGGCTGCGGGGAGGTGGCCGCGGATGCCGGCCGCCGTGCCCAGTACTCCGCCGACGCGTCCAACTACCGGCAGGTGCCGCTGGCCGTGGTCTTCCCCCGGAGCCGCGAGCAGGTGATCAACGCGGTCGCGGCCTGCCGGCGGCTGGGGGTGCCGGTCACCTGCCGTGGCGCCGGCACCAGCACCTCGGGCCAGGCGGTGGGCCCCGGTGTCGTTCTCGACCTCTCCCGCCACTACCACCGGGTGCTCGGCGTCGACCCCGCGGCGCGGACCGCGACCGTGCAGCCCGGGGTGGTGCTGGACGACCTCCAGGCGGCGGTGGCCGGACACGGCCTGCTGTTCGGCCCCGACCCGTCCACCCACAGCCGCTGCACGCTCGGCGGCATGATCGGCAACAACGCCTGCGGCTCCCACTCGGTCGCCTGGGGCCGCACCGTGGACAACGTCGTCGAGCTCGAAGTCCTCACCTACCGGGGCACGGTGCTCACCGTGGGCGAGATGACCCGGGCGGAGATCGACGCGGCGGTCGCCGCGGACGACGAGCGCGGCCGGCTCATCGGCGCCCTGGACCGGCTCGCCCAGGGCAACCTGGAGACGCTGCGCACCGGGCTGGGCCGGTTCCCCCGGCAGGTCTCCGGCTACGGGCTGGAACACCTGCTTCCGGAGCGGCGGTTCAACCTCGCCAGGGCCCTGGTGGGCAGCGAGGGCACCTGCGTGGTGATCCTCTCCGCGACGGTCCGCCTGGTCACCCCGCCCCCGGCCCGCGCCCTGGTCGTGCTCGGCTTCGCCGACTCCTGCGCCGCCGCCGACGCCGTACCGGACCTGCTGCGGCATCCGCTGCTCGCGCTGGAGGGCCTGGACCACGCGCTGACCGACATCGTCACCCGGCCCGCCACCCGGCAGGCCATCGACACCCTGCCCGAGGCCCGGGCCTGGCTGTTCGCCGAGCTCGGCGGCGAGGCCGAGGACCTTCCTTCGGCGGCGGACGCGCTGACCCGCGCCGCGGAGAAGACCGACGGCTTCACCGGCGCCGAGACCGTCACCGACCCGGGGCGGGCCCGGCAGCTGTGGCGCATCCGGGAGGACGGCGCCGGGCTGGCGACCCGGCTGCCCGACGGCTCCGAGGCCTGGCCCGGCTGGGAGGACGCCGCGGTGCCGCCCGAGCATCTGGGCTCCTATCTGCGCGGCTTCACCGGACTCCTGGACCGGCACGGCCTTCAGGGGGCGGTGTACGGGCACTTCGGCGAGGGCTGTCTGCACGTGCGGATCGACTTCGACTTCACCACCGAACAGGGCACGGCCGTCTTCCGGGCGTTCCTCACCGAGGCCGCGGAGCTCGTCGCCGAGCACGGCGGATCGCTGTCCGGGGAACACGGCGACGGACAGGCCCGCTCCGAACTGCTCCCCCTGATGTACCCGCCTGCCGTGATGGCCTTGTTCATGCACTTCAAAGACGCATGGGACCCGGACAACGGCCTCAACCCCGGCATGATCGTGCGGCCGCTCCCCCTCGACGGCAATCTGCGGGTCGATCCGCAGCGCACTCCCCTGCCGCTGGCCACCGTCTTCCCGTTCCACGGCGACGGCGGCGACTTCGCCAAGGCCACCCGCCGCTGCGTCGGTGTCGGCAAGTGCCGCACCACCGAGCAGCGGGGCGACGTCATGTGCCCCAGCTACCGGGTGACCCGCGACGAGAAGGACTCCACCCGGGGCCGCGCCCGGCTGCTGTACGAGATGACGCAGGGCGAGGTCATCACCGACGGCTGGCGCTCCACCGAGGTGCGGGACGCCCTGGACCTCTGTCTCTCCTGCAAGGGGTGCAGCACCGACTGCCCGGTGGGCGTGGATGTCGCCACCTACAAGTCGGAGTTCCTGCACCACCATTACCGGCGCCGGCTCCGCCCGGCGTCGCACTACTCGATGGGCTGGCTGCCGCTGCTGTCCCGGGCCGCCGCCCGCGCCCCGCGCCTGGTCAACGCCGTCACCGGATCCCGGCTGGCCCCCCTGCTCAAACGGCTCGGCGGGATCGCCGCCGAACGTGACGTGCCGCGCTTCGCCGACGAGACGTTCCTGTCCTGGTTCCGCCGCCGCACCCCCGAGGGCAGCGGGGAGAGGGGGCCGGTGGTGCTCTGGACCGACTCCTTCAACAACCACTTCAGCCCCGAGGTGCTGCGGGCCGGCGTACGGGTCCTGGAACACGCCGGCTACCGGGTGCAGGTCCCGGACGGCACCCAGTGCTGCGGGCTCACCTGGATCACCACCGGCCAACTGGGGGTCGCCCGGCGGATCGGACGGCGCACGATCCGGGCGCTCGGCCCCGCCGTCGAGGCCGGCGTCCCGGTCGTCGGCCTGGAACCCAGCTGCACCGCCGCTCTCCGCACCGACCTGCCGGAGCTGCTCAACGACCCGACGGCCCGCGCCGTGGCCGGCGCCACCCTCACCCTCGCCGAACTGCTCACGCGGGACGCCCCCGACTGGCAGCCCCCGCAGCTGGCCGCCCGCTCGATCAGCCAGACGCACTGCCACCAGCACGCCACCGCCGGCTTCGACGCGGACAGCGCCCTGCTGAACCGCATGGGCGTCGACAACACCGTGCTGCCGTCCGGCTGTTGCGGCCTGGCGGGCAACTTCGGCTTCGAACGCGGCCACTACAACGTGTCCGTGGCCGCGGGCGAACAGGTCCTGCTGCCCGCGGTGCGCTCCGCCCCGGCCGGAACCGTGGTGCTGGCCGACGGCTTCAGCTGCCGCACCCAGATCGGCCAACGCAGCGACCGGACCGGCACCCACCTCGCCGAACTGATCGCCGCGGGGCTGCCGGCGGGGGCGGCGGGGCCGTCGGGGGACGCGGGGGCGGCCCGTGCTCCCGCGGCCCGTACCCCGTAGGTCCGCCGCTCGGCCACCGCACCCCGTGGATCCGCCGTCCCCGCCACCGCACCTCCGACGTCCTGCGCCCGCATCCCCTCCCGTATCCCCCTGAGGAAGAAGGAACCGCCACCGTGACCGACTCGCTCTCCCTCGTCGACGACTGGGGCCCCGAGAAGATCGTCGTCGTCTCCCACCGCCGCACCGGCATGAAGGGCGTGCTGGTCATCGACAACACCGCCCGCGGCATCGGCAAGGGCGGCACCCGGATGAGCCCGGCCGTGACCGTCATCCAAGTCGCCCGGCTGGCCCGGGTGATGACGTGGAAATGGGCCGGCGTCGACCTCTTCCACGGCGGCGCCAAGGCCGGGATCGTCGCCGACCCGGCGTCGCCCGACAAGGAGGCGATCCTGCGGGCCTTCGCCCGCGCCCTGTCCAACGAGGTGCCCCGCGAGTACGTGATGGGCCTGGACATGGGCCTGACCGAGGACGACGCCGCGGTCATCCAGGACGAGCTCGGCGACCGCGGCGCGGCCGTCGGCACGCCCGGACACCTCGGCGGGGTCGCCTACGACAAGCTCGGCGTCACCGGCTACGGGGTCGCCGAGGCCACCGACGCCGCCGCCGGGACACTGGGGCTGGCGCTGTCCGGTTCCCGGGTGTCCCTCCAGGGCTTCGGCGCGGTGGGCAGCGCGGCGGCCCAGCGCTTCGCCGACCTGGGCGCCACGGTCGTCGCCGTCTCCACCGCCGACGGGACCCTGCACGACCCCACCGGCCTCGACGTCCCCGAACTGCTCCGCGCCCGCGCCGAACACGGCGACGCCTTCGTGACCCGTCACCCCCACGGCACCGCGCTGCCGCCCGGCGGCGAGCTGACGGTCGACTGCGACATCCTCGTACCGGCCGCACTCCAGGACGTCATCGACGACGACACCGCGCACCGGGTCAAGGCCCGTCTCGTTGTGGAGGGCGCCAACCTGCCGACCTCCCCCTCGGCCCAGTCGGTGCTCGCCGAGCGCGGCGTGGCCGTGGTGCCCGACATCGTCGCCAACGCGGGCGGCGTCGTCGCGGCGGCCTTCGCCATGGACGCCCGCTACTCCGGCTTCCGCCCGGACGCCGGGACCATCTTCGACGCGGTCTCCACCCGCCTGCGCGCCAACGCCACCACGGTCCTGGAGGAGGCCCACCGCCGCGGCATCACCCCGCACGACGCGGGCCGCAGCCTGGCGGAGGAGCGGGTGCGGGCGGCGATGGAGAGCAAGGGGCGGATACCGCGGGGGTGACTCCTCACGGCCGGGGCTTGCCCTTCCCTGGAGACCCACAGGTCCGCACAGCGCAGGCCAGAGCTGGGCGAGCCCCGCTCACCAGCTCATGTCCGCCCACACCACCTTGCCGAAGGGGCGCTCATCGACGCCCCATTTCGCAAGCCGGTCCACGATGAGCAGACCCCGTCCGCGCTGCCGCTCGTCGGACTCGGGCCGCAGACGAGGGTGCTTCCGCACCGGATCGTGCACCTCGATGCGCACGCGGCCCGTGCCGACCACGACCGCCAGGGCGACGAAGTCACCGGGCTCGGTGCCATAGCGAACGGCGTTGGTCACCAGTTCGGAGACCACGAGCTGCACCTCCCGGACGAACTCCGGGTCGGCGCCCGGCAGGTCGCGCTCCATGACCTCACGGGCATAGCTGCGCGCCTGCCCGACCGTCCCGGGTTCGCTCGGAAAGACAGCCTGCGGCGACGGATCCGATGCGGGTGAGCAACGGACCACCGCGTCCGGACCTTGATGCATGGTCATCACGCAGATCCCCTCATGGGAAGTGCTGCACCGACGCAGGGGTCACCACACCGGAACGGCACGAGCTACATCGTCGCGCTACAGCGTGCTCCGACATCTGCACGCAGCGCAGCCAATCTCACGAAAGAGTGAGAATTTACAGATGAGTGCGAAAGGTGCCACCCGTGGGTGCCATCGCAGATGACACCGGCCAAGCGCACACGGCAGACTGTCCGTCAGGATTCGAGAGCGGAGGGCAACGTGAGCGCACCGACCGTGCGTCGGCGCAGACTCGGCACCAAGCTCCGCGCCTTACGCGACGGGCGCGGACTGACACTTGAGGACGTGGCGGAGAAGTCCGCATCCACCGAACGTCCCCTCACCATCGCCAAGTTGTCGCGCCTGGAAACCGCCCGGAGCGCTGCCAAGCCCGACGACATCGGCCATCTGCTCGACCTGTACGAGGTCACCGACGACGAGTTGCGGACGGCCCTGCTCGCCCTCACCCGCGAAGGTGGGCAACGCGGCTGGTGGCAGTCGTATCGCGGAGTTCTGTCACCGGTCTACGAAGACCTGATCAGCCTCGAGGCTGAAGCGACGTCCATTCGAGCATGGCAACTGGGGATCATCCCAGGCCTGTTGCAGACGGCGGAGTACGCCCGGGAGATCATCACGGCCACGGCGATGTCCGAGGCTGTCGAGACACGCATCGATGCACTCGTGGAGGTACGCCTCGCACGACAGGCAGTGCTCACACGCGAGCGGCCGGTCGATCTCTGGGCCATCATCGCCGAGGACGTACTGCGCGCACGTTGCACGGGCGATGGCGTGATGCGCGAACAGCTCGCGCGGCTGCACTCCCTCGGCCGACGCCCGAACGTCAACATTCAGATTCTGCCGACAGGCTCCCCACCCCATGTCGGTCAGATGGGCACCTACTCGGTTCTCAGCTTCGAAGACCACGACGACCTCGACGTTGTCCACGCGGAGAGTCTGACGTCGGCACTGTATGTGGAGGATCGGAAGCAGGTGGACGTCTACCGAGCAGCCTTCGAGAGGCTGCGGGCAACCGCACTGCCCGTGGAAGCCTCCGCCGATCGCATCGCAGAGATAAGGGAGCACGGATGAACCACAGTGAAGACGCCTCGACCCTGCCCGTCGAGTGGTGGAAGTCCTCGGCTTCCGGGGCCCAGTCGGACTGCGTCGAGTTCGGCATCGTCGACCCCGACACGGTCGCCGTCCGTGACAGCAAGGACCCGTCCGGCCCGGCCCTGCTGCTGAGCCGCGAGCAGGTGGCCGGCCTCGTGGCGGCGGTGCGCGGGGGCCGGTTCGACCACGGTCTGTAGGAGTACGGGAACGCCAGCGGTCCGCCCCCGGCACGTCCGGGGGCGGACTCGCGCGTTCACACCGCAGGGCCGCCGCTGCGGGCCTGATCCCGTGACGGCGGCCCTGTTCCGGCTCAGCTCAGCCGGGTCGTGACGTACGCCGCGATGGCGTCCCGCTGGTAGGCGGCCAAGCCCGGCGCGATCGACTCGTAGGCCGCGCGCCACGGCTCGTTGTCCACGCAGGCGCGCCCCAGCGCGCGGTACTCCTCGGCGGATACGGCGCGGAGCTCGGCGAGCACCCGGTACTGGGCGTCGATCTCGGCCTGCACGGGTTCGGCGTCGGCCGGGGTGCCTGCGGCCATCAGCTCGGCCAGCCGGATCATCCGGGCCGTGCGCTCGCGCTGTCCGGCCTCGATCTCGGCGTCGCTCATCGTCGCGGTGTGCCGGTCGATCGCCCCGGCCAGCTCCGGGAAGTCTCGCAGGGTCTCCTGGTACTGGGCGGGCTGGATCCCCTCGAAGAGGTTCTCCGGTCGGTTGATGGTCATGGGTCTGCCGTCCCTCCTGGAATGCTCCAGTTCGGTGATCGTGCGGGCAACGGTGCCGGCCAGGGCGTCGAGCCGGTCGCGCTCGGCAAGCAGGCGACGGTGGTGCCCCCGCAGGGCCTCCACCTCGTCGACCTGCGAGGCCAGAACCTTGCCGATCTCGGGCAGCCCCAGGCCCAGCGCACGCAGGACGAGGATCTGCTGCAATCGCAGCAACTCGCCTTCCTCGTAGTAGCGGTGGCCGTTGGTACCGATCCAGGCGGGCGGCAGCAGACCGATCTCGTCGTAGTGCCGCAGTGTCCGAGCCGTCACGCCCGACATCCGGGCGACCTCCGCAGTCGGCCAGGCCATCGCCGCCTCCCTCACGAGTGCTTCACCGGGCCGGTCCTTCCGGCCCTGGTCAGGACGGTAGGAGCTTCCGCTGCGGCAGCTTCAAGCCCCGGCGCCCAGAAGCCCAGCGCATCGCCGTCGCTGCAGCCCTGCCGACCTCGTCGCACGGCTTCCGACGAACGATCCGCTCCGCAGAATGCCACCCGCGACCAGCGCGAGTACGCCGACAGACCGGCACACCAGCCTTGCGACCTGTGGCAACAAGGTGGCGAAGGCTCACTGACCGGCCTGCCCCCGCACCCCGACAATCACCACCGTGACCTACACCATCCGTGCCTACGCCCCCGCCGACGAGCGCTCCTGGCTTCGCTGCCGGGTACTCGCCTTCCTGAGCACCGCCTACTACGACGACGTCGATCGCGCCAAGCCCGCCGTCCCCGCTCCCGGCCTCGAACTCGTAGCCGTCGACCGGGCGGGAACCGTGGTGGGGATCATGGACGTCCTGGTCGCCGACGCGCTGGCGACCATCGACACCGTCGCCGTCCACCCCGATCACCAGCGCTGTGGGATCGCCAACGCTCTCCTACGGGAGACGCGCACCCGGGCACGCGACGCCGGGGTGACCACGCTCGACGCCTGGACACGGGACGACCCGGACACCCTGCGCTGGTACCGGGCGATGGGTTTCGAGGAGAGCGACCACTACCTGCACGTCTACGCGCACGCCTACACCGCCGCGGACGAGCCCGGCCGTGCCGTCGTCACTCCGCGATCCGATCTGCGGCTGATGGCCGCCTTCCTGCACGCGAAGCTCTCGGACGAGGTGCGGCTCCGGCGGGAGTTCAGCCGGGTGCATGTCTGCCGTCGCTTCGCCATGGCTCTTTGAAGACTCTCCGAAACGATCAATCCGGCGCCATGGCCGAACCCGGACCGGCTGCATCGCGGCCCTGTGCGGGCAGGGCCCACGTGGACGGAATCGTCGATCGCCGCCTCTCACGGCGTGCCCGATCCACCGCCCTGAAGACACCGGGGTCGGGCCCATCAGGACACCCCGGCCCGGAGAAGTGCTGTCGTCCCGGGGCCCCGGGACCCCAAGCTGTGTTAAACAGGGCGTAACCAAAGGGGTACTTTGCAGCAGCTCAAGCTCGGAATCATGTCGCAGTCCCGCAAAGAGAACGAGCACCGCCTGCCGATCCACCCAGCGCACTTCGGACGTATCGACGCCGACCTCCGGGCCGGCATCCACCTGCAGACCGGTTACGGAGAACGCTTCGGCGTTCCGGACAGTCAACTCGCACCGTTTGTCGCCGGTTTCCGCTCACGCCAGGAGCTGATCGCGGAGTGCGACGTCATCCTGCTGGCCAAACCGCTGCACGAGGATCTTGCGGAGCTGCGGGACGGGCAGGTGCTGTGGGGGTGGCCGCACTGCGTGCAGGACCAGAAGGTCACGCAGGCCGCCATCGACCGCCGGCTCACCGTGATCGCCTTCGAGGCGATGAACCACTGGACCCGCGAGGGTTCGTTCAACCTGCACGTCTTCCACAAGAACAACGAGCTGGCCGGCTACTCGTCGGTCCTGCACGCCATGCAGCTGACCGGTTCGACCGGTGACTACGGGCGTCGGCGCCGTGCGGTGGTGATCGGATTCGGCGCCACGGCCCGCGGCGCGGTCACCGCGCTCAGCGCGCTGGGCGTTCACGCGGTGGACGTGCTGACGGCCCGCGGCGTCACCGCCGTCAGCTCACCGATCCACTCGGCGCGGATCGTGCACTTCGACCACGACGAGGCCGACGACACCCTCGACCCGCGGCGCAGCGTCGCGCTCACCGAGCACGGCCCGGAGCCGCTGGCCGAGTTCCTCGCCCGGCACGACATCATCGTCAACTGCGTGCTCCAGGACACCGCGGCGCCGCTGATGTTCCTGATAGAGGAGGACCTGCCGAAGCTCGCGCCCGGCACCCTCGTCATCGACGTCTCCTGCGACGAAGGCATGGGCTTCACCTGGGCCCGGCCGACCACCTTCGACGACCCGATGTTCACCGTCGGCGACCACGTCCACCACTACGGCGTGGACCACAGCCCCTCCTACCTGTGGGACGCGGCCACCTGGGAGAACAGCGAGGCGCTGATCCCGTTCCTGCGGCCGGTCCTCGCAGGACCGGCCGGCTGGGACGGCGACACCACGATCCGGCGTGCGATCGAGATCCGCGGCGGCACGGTCCAGAACCCCGCGGTCCTGGCCTTCCAGCACCGTGCCGAGCAGTACCCGCACGCGGTGCTCTGAGCCGGCGCCGCCCGGTCGTCGGCGTGCCCGGTGCGGGTGTGCCGGCGACCGGGCACGCCCAAGCCTTCAGCGGGGATTCGTCGCCGGTACAGCCGTATCCGGTTCAGCCCGGTCCCGTGTCCGCTGGACACCTGCGCGTGGACATCCACACGTGGACACAAGCGCAAGACGCCGTCCGGTCCGGCGAACAGGGCTGCGGACGGGAGCACATGACGGGAAGGAACCTTAGGTCGCTTCCGGCCGTTGGCTGATCATGGTGATGTTAGCGAGTCTGATGGCCATTCTGGTGCCGGTGATCGGCGGTTTCCTGCTGGCCGCGGCGCGGCAGGTCGTGCTCAGATCAGGCCGTCCGGCCTGGCTGCGGAAGCGGCTGGCCAAGCGGACTCCGACCGGTGGGGTGGGCGTGGGAGCCTCACTCACCGAGGAGCTGCACACCTTGTGGAACGGGAACAAGCACATTCAGCTGGAGCAGCGGCGGGTTGATCTGACCTTGCAGGACAACCAGGAGAGTGGAGCACCGCCCCGGACCGGCGTCGACCTGGACGCGGGCAAGGCAGTGATCAGGCTGCGCGATTGAGCGTGCCGCCCGTCCAGCACGGGAACACCCGCCCCGGCGTTCCGCCCTATCGTGACGGGCGCCCCCGCAGCCGGTCCAGTTCGCGGCGTTCGCGGTTGGTCAGGCGTCCGGCGTCGCGGCGGCGGTCGCCGGTCGGGCTGACGCCGGTGCCGGCCGGCGGCGGTGGGCTGTGATCGACATAGCATTCCACCGCAACGGGAGGGCCGACCCTCTTGTTCACCAGGCGTGAGACGACGACGATCCGCTCGCGTCCGGCGATGCGCAGCCGCACCTGGTCGCCGTTGCGCACCGGGTGGGCCGACTTGACCCGCTCACCGTTGATCCGCACATGACCGGCCCGGCACGCCGAGGCCGCCAGCGACCGGGTCTTGGTCAGCCGGACCGACCAGATCCAGCTGTCGATCCGTACCGTCGCCTGGTCTGCACTCATGCCCACGACCGTACGGCAGGAGGCCGACGGACGTCCTGGTTCCGGGCGTCCACCACACCTGCTGTCGTGCCACGGACTGCCCCATTCCCGGGCGCGAGGAACGTCCGAAGGGCGCACTGCCGACGGAGGGGTGCGCGGGCGGGAGCGCGCTCCTCGAACCCCATCCGCGTCCGGCGGTCCCGCTACGGGTACGAGTACGTACCCGTACCCTGAGGGCATGGGAAGGAGCGCCATCATGCCCGACGCCAACATCCGTATTCCCGAGGAAGCCAAGGAGCGCCTCGCTGCCATAGCCGCTGCCGAGGGGTTGCCGCTCCGCGCCTACCTGGCCCGCCTCGCCGAAACCCTGCTGACCCCGCAGGAACGCACGGAGCGTGCGGAACAGGCCCGCGCCGCGCTGCGGGACTGGAGCGGCTATAACCCGACCGCCGCAGAGCAGCGGGACCTCGACGAGGAACTGGACCGACGCCTGGCGCGGGTGATCCAGGGGTGAATGAGGCGATGCACATCGTCCTGGATGAGACGGCGATGGCGGCAGCGGGGCAGGGCAGTGTTCTGGCGTCCCGCCTGATCCACCGCGCGCACGCCGAGCCGGGCTGGTTCCTGTACGCCACGACGTGCGCGCTGGTCGAAGCTGACCGTACCCGGCCGGGCACTGCGGAGCACATCGCCGCCCTACCGGGCGTTACGGTCCTGCATCTGGATCTCCCGGCGGCCCTGACTGTGGCCCGCGAGAAGACGTGGGCTGCGGCGCACTCGCAGTACGCGGCGCTACCCACCGCCGAACGGCCCGACGGCGCGGTCGTCGCGACGGCGGTTCCTGACCAGTGGACCGGTCTGCCGATCCGCGTTCTGGATCTCAGCCCCTGACCGTTCACCTGGCCGCGCGCGGGGGGAGCCCTGTGCCGGGCCTTCCCCCTCGGCCCCAGCCAGCGGCATCCTTCCCCGGGCCGGGCGCGCCGCGGGGTGCCGGCCACCCCTGACGCGTCCGGCCCCCGGGGCTCGCGGCCGCACGCGGCATCCGTCGCCCCGGCGCGATCACCGCACGGCCGGCCCCATGACCTCCACCGCCCCCGGCACGCACTCCGCCCGGAGCGGCAGGTCGCCGACGAGCTCGCCGTCGGCGTAGCCGAGCACTCCGGGGGAGTCGATCTCCACGGTCCGGCCGGTGTAGGTCCGGACCCGGGGGTGGCTGGTGTGGGTGCCCTTGTACACGCGGGGGAAGACCCGGACGAGTCGGCTGCGGCCGACCGCCTCGACCACGGTCACCGTCAGCTGCCCGTCGGACAGGGACGCGCCGGGGCACATCAGCATGCCGCCGCCGTACGACGGGCCGTTGCCGACGGCGACCAGGGTCGCGTCGGTCTCCACGAGGCGGCCGTCGACGCGGAGGGTGAACGGCAGCGGGCGCAGCCGGGCCAGTTCGGCGACGATCGCCAGGTTGTAGCGGGCCCGGCCGCGCGGCCAGGTCATGCTGTTGGCCCGGTGGGTGACCAGGGAGTCGAAGCCGGAGGTCAGCACCGTGCCGAACCACCGGTCGCCGCAGCGGCCGAGGTCGACGCTCCGGCGGACGCCGTGGGTGATGAGACGCGCCGCTGCCGCCGGGTCGTCGCGCGAGATGCCGAGGGTGCGCGCGAAGTCGTTGCCGGTGCCGGCCGGGACGACCGCCAGGGCGGTGCCGGTTCCGGCGACCGCCTGGAGGCCGATGCTGACCATGCCGTCGCCGCCGACCACGGCCAGCACCTCGGCACCGGACGCCACGGACTCCGCCGCCCGGGTCCGGGTCTCGGCGGTGTCCCGGCCGGTGACGGTCTCCGCCTGCCAGCCGGCGGTGCCGAGGTGCCGTACGGTCTGTTCGGCGACGCGCCGGGCGGTGCCCCGCCCGGCGGCCGGGTTGAACAGGACGGCGGCGCGTGGGCCGGTCATGACACCGTGGGGATGAGCTTGCCCGGGTTGAGCACGCCGACGGGGTCGACCGCGCTCTTGACCGCCGCCAGCACCTCGACGCCGAGCGGCCCGATCTCGTCCTCCATCCACGGGCGGTGGTCGCTGCCGACCGCGTGGTGGTGGCTGATCGTGGCGCCGTTGGCGGCGATGACGTCGCCGGCGGCCTGCTTGGCGGCGCGCCACCGGGCCTCCGGAGCCTCCCCGGCGGCCGCGGCGACGCTGAAGTACAGGCTCGCGCCGGACGGGTAGGCGTGGGAGAGGTGGCAGAAGACCACCGGGTCCGGTCCGTCGTGGCCGAGGCTCTCGGTGAGGGCCCGGGTCACCTGCTCGCGGAGCTTGGCGAGCCGGGACCAGGAGGCCGCGGTCTCCAGGGTCTCGGTGAGGATGCCGATGTCCAGCAGGGCGTCCCGCATGTAGGGGCCGGAGAAGCGGGACCGGCGCCAGGCGGTGGCGGTCTCGGAGTCCAGGGCGGTGGCGCCGCGCTCCCGCAGCAGGCCGCCCACCACGGCGCGGCGCTCGGCGACCTGCTCGGCGGTGCCCTCGTAGCTGACGACCGCGAGGCAGCCGGGGGGCGCCTCGGCGCCGGCGACGGCTGCGTTGACGAAGGTCTCGGTCTCGTCCGAGATGCGCATCGCGGTGGGCAGTGCGCCGGTCTGGGCGAGCTGCCGCACGGCGGCGACGCCGGTGGCGAAGTCGGGGAAGGACCAGGCCTCGTCCGCGCGTTCCGCCGGGAGCTTCCGCACCCGGACGGTGACTTCGGTGATGACGCCGAGCACGCCCTCGGAGCCGAGGAAGAGCTGCCGGAGGTCCGGGCCGGCGGCGGAGGCCGGGGCGCGGCCGAGGTCGAGGGTGCCCTTGGGGGTGGCCACGCGGAGGCCGACGACCATGTCGTCGAAGCGGCCGTAGCCGGCGGAGGCCTGGCCGGAGGAGCGGGTGGCGGCGTAGCCGCCGATAGTGGCGTACTCGAAGCTCTGCGGGAAGTGGCCGAGGGTGAGGCCGTGGGCGCCGAGCAGTTCCTCGGCCTCGGGGGTGCGCAGCCCGGCTTCCAGGGTGGCGGTGCCCGACTCCTCGTCGAGCCGGACCAGCCGGTCCAGCCGCCGGAGGTCCACGCTGACCACGGCGTCGAACGTGCCGCGCAGCGGCTCCACTCCGCCGACCACGCTGGTGCCGCCGCCGAAGGGCACGACGGCGATCCGGTGCCAGGCGCAGGCGGCGAGCAGCTCCTCGACCTCCTGGTGGGTGCCCGGGCACACCACGGCGTCGGGGGCGGTGGAGACGTCGCCCGCCCGGCGGCGCAGCAGGTCGGGGGTGCTCTTGCCGCCGGTGTGCCGGATGCGGGAGGCCGGGTCGGTGAGCACCTGGTCGGCGCCGACGACGGCGGTCAGGGCGGCGTGCACCGGTTCGGGCAGCGCGCTGGGCGGGAGGGTCAGATCGCTCTCGGCGACCGGGGCGGGCGCGGTGGCCGAGACGCCCAGGGCCTGACCGATCAACTGGCGTACGGAGTCGTTGAGCGTGCGGGCCTGCCCGGGGTCGCCCCAGGCGTTCCAGGCCATCTCACCGACGCGGTGGTGGGGACGAGTCATGCAGTACAGTGTTACACATGACGTCAATGCGTAAAAGAGAGGACGCCATCCTCGATGCGGCCCGGCAGTGCATCGAGGCCTACGGAGTGCGCCGCACCACGCTCACCGATGTCGCCCGCCGCGCCGGCGTCAGCCGCCCGACGGTGTACCGGCACTGGCCCGACATCTCCTCGCTCGTCGGCGATCTGCTCACCCGCGAGCTGCGGGCGGTCATCGCGGCGTGCACTCCCCCCTCCCCCGACGCCCGGGCCCGGGAGCGGCTGATCGGCCAGTGCACCGGCACCGTCGAAGCGCTCTGGGGGCACCCGCTGTTCAACCGTTTCGTGGAGACCGAGACGGATGTGCTGGCGACATACGTGTTCCACCGGCTCGGCTCCAGTCAGCTCGCGGCGCTGGAGCTGCTCCGCGCGGAGATCGAGGCCGGGCAGGCCGACGGCTCCGTACGGGAGGGCGACGCCGACGAGTTCGCCCGGTTCGTGCTTCTGACCGTCCAGTCCGTCACCACCTCCCGGCGCCTGGTCGAGGACACCCTGTCCGACGACCGGCTGCTCGCCGGGCTGCGGCGGCTCCTGGACGGATACCTGCAACCGCTGGAGGCCTCGCGATGACCCGCAGCCCCGCCCACAGCCCCGCCGACCGTCCCGGCTCGCTCAACGCGGCGCGGCGGGCGCGGTCCCTGGACCTGCTCGGCGACCGGCCGACCGTCGACGTCCTGGTCGTCGGCGGCGGCGTCACCGGCACCGGGATCGCGCTGGACGCCGCGTCCCGGGGCCTGAGCGTGGTCCTCGCCGAGAAGCACGACCTGGCGTTCGGCACCAGCCGCTGGAGCTCGAAGCTGGTCCACGGCGGACTGCGCTATCTGGCCACCGGCGATGTCGGCATCGCCTACGAGAGCGCCCGCGAGCGCGGCCTGCTGATGAGCCGCACCGCCCCGCACCTGGTCCGCGCCCTGCCCATGGTGCTCCCGGTCCACCGGGACACCGGCCGGCTCCGGGCGGCGACCACCCGCACCGGCTTCCTGCTCGGCGACGCGCTGCGTCTGTCGGCCGGAGCCGGGGCGCGGAACCTGCCCGCCTCCCGCAGCATCTCCGCGGCGCTGACCCTGGCGCTCGCACCCGCCCTGCGCCCGGCCGGGCTGCGCGGCGGACAGCTCTCCTACGACGGTCAACTCACCGACGACGCACGGCTGGTGGTGGCCCTCGCCCGCACGGCCGCCGCGCACGGCGCGCACGTCCTCACCCGGTGCGGCGCGGTGGAGCTGGACGGTCGGGCCGCCGTCCTGCGGGACGAACTCTCCGGGGAGAAGCTGGAGATACGGGCCCGCTGCGTGATCAACGCCACCGGCGTCTGGGCCGACACCCTCGCCCCGGGCGTACGGCTGCGGCCCAGCCGCGGCACCCATGTGGTGCTCCCCGCATCGGCGCTCGGCCACCCGACGGCCGCGCTGACCGTGCCCGTCCCCGGCGAGTCCAACCGCTTCGTCTTCGCCCTGCCGCAGTCCGACGGCCGGGTCTACGCGGGCCTCACCGACGAACCGCTCGACACCCCGGTGCCCGACGTTCCCGAAGCCCCCGGTGAGGACATCGACTTCCTGCTGGGCGTGCTCTCCCGGGCGCTCGCGGCGCCGCTGAGCCGCGAGCAGGTCATCGGCGCGTTCGCGGGACTGCGCCCGCTGCTGGACTCCGGCGGCGGCCGCAGCGCCGACCTGTCCCGCCGGCACGCCGTCCTCACCGCGCCCTCCGGGGTCATCACCGCGGTGGGCGGGAAGCTCACCACCTACCGGGCGATGGCCGAGGACGCCGTCGACGCGGGCATCGCGCAGGCCGGCCTCGCGGCCGGCCCGTGCCGGACCCAGGCCCTGCCGCTGATCGGCGCCGCCTCACCCGGCCGGCTGGCCGCGTCGTCCGCACCGGCGCGCCTGGTCACCCGGTACGGCAGCGAGGCGGAGGCCGTCCTCGCCGAGGCCGCGGACGACCCCGCAATGCTGGAGCCCGTCGCCGCGGGCGTCACCGGGGCCGAACTCCGGTGGGCCGTCCGGCACGAGGGGGCGCTGGACGCGAGCGACGTCCTGGACCGCCGCACCCGGATCGGCCTGGTGGCCGAGGACCGCGACCGGGCACTGCCGGCGGCACGGGCGGCACTGGAGGTCTGAGGCCCCGCCCGCATCGCGGGGGCCGCATGACGGAGAGGCGGGTCCGGTGGCTCGGTGGGGCTGCCGGGCCCGGGGCCGGGGCCGGGCCATGGGATCAGGTGTGCCCGGGCGGGCCCGGCGGTGGCCTCCAGGATCAGTCCAGCGCTGCCAGGGCATCGAACAGCGCACGCCCCTCGGGGACCCTGCGGCGGATCAGCATCCCCGCCACTCTGTGCAGCTCTTCCCAGGCGTGAGGGCGGCCGATCTCGGAGGCGTCGGTGAGCACGCTCAGAGAGGTCGCCAGAGCGACCTCCGCTTCCCCGGCTCCTGCGTACGCGTGGGCCAGGCAAGCCCCGTACCAGGCCCGGTCCCTGCGGAAGGACGGAGCGAAGCCGGCCAGTCCGGTCACCAGGTGCTCGGCCGCGCTCGACCATTCCTTGAGGTGCAGATCGGCCATACCGCGCTGCGCGGCGAACCACGACTCACCGTAGAAATACAGCCAGGGCGGAGCGTCCGAGGCGGCTGCGATGATCTGCTGCGCCTCGTCCAGCCTGCGGTACGCGTCATCGGCGTTCCCTTCGAGAGCGTGCCCGCGCCCCGCCATCTGGACCGCCATGGCTCTCGTTGCCTCGCTCGCTCCCGCCGTTGATGCCGCGGCCTCACCCAGCCGGACACATCGCCGCCCCTTGCCCTGAGACCACGACAGGTGCGCCTTCATGCTCATGGTGGTGGCCGCCATGTCGCCATACCCGGCTTCCAGTGCCCAGTCGTAGGACCGGTCGAACCATCCGAGCGCCACGGGGGCGTTGTCCTGGTCCTGCGCCATCCACGCGAGGAACTGTGCGTACTCGGCCAGCAGCTTGACCACACGGTCCGCCAACGCCCCGCGGGCCTGGTCGTGGAGGGCGGCCACCTCCTCGAACTGAGCGATCACGAGCGGAGCGATGGTGCGTGAGCCCACGGTGTCCTCCGCCCGCCGATGCGCGGCCAGTAAGGCGTCCAGCGCGTCCAACGCGCGGGTATCCAAGCGCAGGCCGCCCTTCCTGACGGCGGTCAGCCTCTCCGCGTCCGCCTCCGACACCATGCCGGGCAGCACGAGCGAGGGAAGGGGCAGTTCCTCGTGCCGGACACCCAGCAGTTCACGAGGCACGCCAAGGCCGTCAATGATCCGCTGCCGTACCTCGACGGACGTCACCTCACGCCGCCGGTTCTCGATCGCGGAGATGTCCGGCTGCGCCAGACCCACGAGTGCGCCGAGCTTGCTCTGGCTGCTGCGCGTCAGCCTTCGCCACGTCTTCAACAGCGCCGGCCAGTCCTCCAGCGCCACGGCGGCCCGCAGTTCAGGGTGTGCCCACAGGTTCGGCTCCGGCTCCATCCTCGAAATATAGGACGGGCCTATAGGGTCCCGCGGTGGCCTCGGGACGCATCTGCGCGATCAGGCCGGGAAGGCTTCGGGCCCAACAGCGGCCCCCGAAAGGCATCTCGCAACGGCGCAGTGGCGATCCGTCAGATGGCCCATCGCACGACGTCGTGGTGCCGGGCGGGAGGACTGGGATGTCGCATCCCAGCCCGGAGCCGTCATTGCGCAACCAGGGTCCAGCCACGGTGAACCCAAAAGCCGCCACGCGATGATCTTGAACTGGTGAGAGCCTCGGTTTCGGCTTCCTGGAACGAGGAGTTCGTGGTGTCGACAGTCGGACTGCCTGGGTGCGGGATGGCCCGCGTTCTCCCAAGTGGCCGGCCAGTCGCGCAGGACAACAAGGGACGCGAGCCGAGGTGGGTTCTACGATGAGCCGGTGACCGAGACGCTACCCCCAGTGGGCCTTGACCTCTTCGAGGTGGAACGGCTCCTGTTGGCCGAAGCCGCGGAGCCACCGCTACCGCCCCGGGACGCCGAGGCCCGGGACCGAGTGTGGGACATGGCGGTCCGGGCCAACCCCACCCTCTTCGACGGGCCCGTGGTGGCATGTGGGGGACTGGAGTGGACGGGCCCGCGCGCCCTGCGTCTGTCCTGGGTGCGTGTGACTTATCGGCACTATGCCTTGCGTCGCGTGCCCGGTGCCACCGCGCTGCCCTCGTTGTTCGTGAACGTCGTCCAGCCGACCGACGACGGCCGTGTGCTGGTGGCGAGGATGTCGCCCTCTACGGCCGCCCCGGGCCGCTGGCAGCTGCCAGGGGGGTCAGTGGAGCCTCCCCAAAGTGGGGCGGCGCTGGACGAGTCGGCACTGGCCGGCCAGGCCGCACGGGAACTCGTCGAGGAGTTGGGGAGCGGCGCAACCCCCGGGGACCTGAGGCTGTGGGTCGTCACCCGCGGCGAGAACGGCAGCGTCGGCCTGACCTACCTCGCCCCGGCCCTCCCCGATGCAACGCTGCGCGCGGACTTCACCGCTGCCGCGGCAGCCGAGCAAGCCCAGGGCCGCGAACCTGAACTCGACGGCATCGCCCTGGTGCGCTCACCGGATGAACTGGCCGCTCTGTCCGGTCCGCACGCGGACTACCTGGAGCCGATCGTCCGCCGCTTTTTTGGGCACCGCTGAGATCAGACGCGGGCAACACCGGCAGGGGAGAGGCAGGGGTCACCCTTCAAGATCATCTCGTGATGGCTCCGGGGCTCACCTTGGCTGGACCCCCAACCGGCCCGGCGGCACAGGAGCCCCCGCTCAAGGAAGCTCGCCCCGAGCCGTCACGCCGCCTCCGGGCCGCCCCTGCTCTGTTCCTCGGGGATGGGCTGTTCGAACCAGACCACCTTGCCGGTGCTGAGCCGGGTCGCTCCCCAGCGGCGGGCCAGTTGGTCGACGAGGAACAGGCCGCGTCCGCCCTCGTCCCCCGCCAGGGCCCGCCGCATCCGGGGGACCTGTGGGGAGTCGTCGCCCACTTCGCAGCGGAGCACATCGGTGCGGAGCAGGCGCAGGGCGATCGGCCGGGAGGCGTACCGCACGGCGTTCGTCACCACTTCGCTGACCATCAGCTCGGTGGCGTCCAGCATGGATTCCAGGCCCCAGCGCTCCAGCGCCCGGCGGGTGAGCTCCCGTGCGCGGCCGGGGGTCCGCGCGTGCGGTCCGAGGAACCAGTACGCGACGTTGAGCGGCGGGAAGCCGTCGAACCGGGCGGCGAGCAGGGCCACGTCGTCGTCGCGCGACCCGGGGCCCAGGATGTCCAGGACCTCATCGCAGAGCGATTCCAGCGGGGGCGCCGGGACGGCCTGGGCGGCGGCGTGCAGCCGGGCGCGCAGCAGTTCCACCCCGGTCGACACGTCCCGTTCCCGGGACTCGACGAGGCCGTCGGTGTAGAGCACCAGGGTCGCGCCGGTGGGGGCGGGCATCTCCACCGACTCGAAGGGCACACCGCCGACGCCGATCGGCGCGCCCGGCGGCACCTGGAGCACCTCGCCGGTGCCGTCCGGGTGCAGCAGCACCGGCGGCGGATGGCCGGCGTCGGCCACGAGCAGCCGGTGCGAGATGGGGTCGTAGATCGCGTAGAGACAGGTCGCCATGTGCTCGGTGCCGAGCCGCTGCGCCTGCTCGTCGAGGTGGTGCAGGACCTCGTCCGGCGGCAGGTCGAGCCCGGCGAGGGTCTGCACGGTGGTGCGCAGCTGGCCCATGATCGCGGCGGAGGTCATGGAGTGGCCCATGACGTCCCCGACGACGAGGGCGACCCGGTTGCCGGGCAGCGGGATCGCGTCGTACCAGTCGCCGCCGACCTGCGCGGTCTCCGCGGCGGGCAGGTACCGGCTGGCCAGCCGGACGCCGGTGGTGCTGGGGAGGGACGAGGGCAGCATGGTGAGCTGGAGCGCGTCCGCGACGGAGGCCTCGCGCCCGTAGACCACCGCCTTGTCGACCCCGAACGCGGAGTGGGCGGCGAGCTGGGAGGCGACGAGCAGATCGTCCTCGGTGAAGGCCGCCCGGTCGGGGACGCGGAGCAGGACGACGGTGCCCATGAGGTGGCGGGGGCCGAGCAGCGGGGCGACGATCAGCCGCCGGTCCAGCGGTGTCTCCGGCCCGCTCGTCACCGGTTCCAGCAGGTCGGCGGCGGTGGACCGGAGCTCAGGGTCGTCGCCGAACACCGCCTGGCCGTCCAGCAGCGTCCCGGCGAGCGGGTCGGTGACGGTGAGGCCGGAGAATCCGGAGGTGCCCGGACGGACGTCGGTGACCGGCTCCTCCGGCCCTTCGGCGATGCAGTACAGCCGCAGCGCGAGGGGCGTCCCGGCGGGGGCGTCGCCGACGGGCAGCGGCTCGCGGAGGTGGACGAGGATCGCGTCGGCGAAGACGGGGATCGCGGCCCGGCACAGCTCGCACAGCGTCTCGCCCAGGTCGAGGCCGCGGGCGATCTGCCGGGTCGCGGTCTGCAGGTAGCGGAGGCGGTCGGTCTGCTGTGCGGCGGCGGGCTCCGACGGGTCCGGCAGATGAGCGGCCACGGGAGCCCCGGTGGCCGGGGCCGGGGGCAGGGCCTCGTCGCCCGGGACCACGGCGGCCCGTCGCCCCCGGCCGGGCTGCTCGCTGTCCGCACGGCCGTCCGGCGCGAGCGGCGGGGGCTGCGACCAGGGCTGCGGTCGGGACGGGGACGGCTGTTCGGCGGTGCCCGGGGGCGCTGCCGTACCGCTCCCCCGCCCCGGGGCGCCGGCTCCGGGGCCCGGTCCGTCGGGTGCTTCGTGGGGGGTCGGGGGCTCCATCACTCGCGTCGTTCCGCTACTGGCTGTCCGTTACTGGCTGTCCGTTGTCGGGAGTCGTTCGGCATTCCGTGTCATCGCGCTGTTCCGCTGTCCGTCGCGTTGTTCGGTGTCGTTCCGTCCGGTGGCGGCCGTGGGCCGCTGCGGGTCGGAGGCTCTCTCAGCCGAGCCGCTTGCAGGTGAGGAAGATCTGTTCCTCGGGCGGCACGTCCGAGATGGCAGGGGCATAGGTGTAGGAGGTTTCGTCGACGATCTCGAATGCCGCCCCCTCGACGACCGTGCGCAGGTCGTCCCGGAGATAGCCGGACACGCGGATGACGTGCCCGAGGAACGGGATCGAGAAGTTGTCCACATCGGCCTCCACCATCGAGAGGACGAACAGTCCGTCCGGGACCAGCAGATGGTGGACGGTCTCCAGGGCCACGGGAATCTCGGCCCGGGGCAGCATCAGGAGGGAGAAGAACGCCGCGACGGCATCGAACCGGCCCAGGTCCCGCGGGCCGCCGGGGCACAGATCGGCGATGTCGAGCTGGTGGAAGGCGGCGGCGGGCACGTGCTGCCGGGCGAGCCCGAGCATCCCGCCGGCGAGGTCGATCCCGACGACGTCGAACCCGGCGTCCGTCAGCTGCCGGGCCGTCGGCAGCCCGGTGCCGCAGCCGAGATCCAGCACCCGGGCCCCGGCGGGCAGGGACCGGATCAGCCACTCGGCGGCGGCGACCTGTCCGTCCTTGTGCGGAAAGGCCTCGTCGTACCGGTCGCCGATGGCGTCGAAGGCCTCGGCCTGTCCGGCCCGGTCGAGCCGCAGGCCACCGCTGTCCGTCTCGTCGAACTCGTCGATCCCGTCGATCACGAATGCGTCCCTCCCGGACTGGCTGGCGCATTACTCCCATGATGCACCTCATACCGGGCGGTCCGTGGCGTCCGGGCCGCCTTCCCGACGAGGCACGACAAGGTCCCGACGACGCGCGGCAAGGCCCCGACGGGCCACGATGACCGTCCGGGGTGCGCGCTCGCGCTGGGTCACCGGCGTCGGCCGGACGGCGGACGGCGCCTTCGGCAGGCCGGGCGCGGCACGCCATAGGTCCGCGACAGGGGCCGGGACGCCGGGGCCGCGACGCCGGGGCCGCGACGGCCCGGGACGCTGGGCAGCCCGCGGCCGCGCGGCGGCGGGCAAGGCCCCCGCGACACCCACGGCCCACGCAGCCCCCGCGACACCCACGGCAGGCCGTCGGACAACGGAGGGGACGGAGGGGACGGAGGGAACGGATGAGCCGGCCCCGGAGCGCGCTCCTCCGTCGCTCAGGGGCCGGCCGTTCGACCGGTCCGACGGATCAGGCCGCCGGGTGGGGCACCAGGACGACGTCCCGGCTGCCGCCGGTCTCCCCCGCGTCCGGGTGGAGCGTGAGGGCGCCGTCGGACCAGCGGACGAGGATGTCGTCCGGACGGTGGTTGCCGGTGTAGTCACCGGCGGCGAGCACGGTGGCCTGCTTCCACGGTTCGCCGGGGGCCCTGAGATGCTTCTCCCCGTGGAAGCCGTCCTGGTCGAGGTCCGGGTAGAGGGTCAGCTCCCCGTCGGACCAGCGCACCATCAGGTCGTGCTGTGCGGTGCCGGTGAAGTCCCCGGAGGTGAGCGTCGCGGCGTTCTTCCAGGTGCCGCTGGGCGGTGAGAGCTTCTTCTCGTCGTGGAACCCCTGGCGGTCGACGTCGGTGAAGAGCGTGACGGTGCCGTCGGACCAGCGGACGAGCAGGTCGTTCGCCCGGTCGTCGGTCGTGGTGTAGCGCCCGGCGGTGACGGAGGCGGCGCGCTTCCAGCGGGCGCCCGGCTTCTGCAGCTGGACCTCCCCGTGGAGGCCCTTCTCGTCCACGTCCGGGTACAGCGTCACCTCACCGTCGACCCAGCGGACCAGCAGGTCGTCGTCCCGGCCGGTCCCGGTGAAGTCGCCCGCCGTCACGGAAACCGCGTTCTTCCAGGTGCCGTTGGGGCCGAGGACCCGGATCTCCTTGTCGAAGGTGCCTGCGCCGTCGCCCGATCCGCGGTAGATGCTCAGTTCGCCGTCGGACCACCGCACCAGGAGGTCGGAGTAGTCCTCGCCGCCCGGATTGCCGCCGGCGAAGTGCCCGCCGGCCAGCACGTCGGCGTGCTTCCAGGTCCCGGCCGTCCCCAGCACTCCGCGCCCGGCCGGCGGCTTGCCCGCCACCGCGGCCTCGTAGAGCGCCCTGGCGTCCGCGTCCAGGTAGGAGCCGTAGGAGACGTCCGCCTTGTCGCCCCCGGTCTTCCAGCCGCCGATGACACCGATGAGGCCCCAGCCCTCGCCCTTCCGGACCAGGAACGGGCCGCCCGACGTGCCGCCGCTGTACCCGTCGCACTCGATCCGGAGGAAGCTGCCGGGGATGCCGGGGTCGGTGCTGTCGTACCGCGTCGTCCGGTCCCAGCAGTCCAGCGGTCCGGTGCGGTTGGCGGGGTAGCCGATCAGCCGGACCGCGTCGTGGGCGTAGCCCGGGTCGGTCATCAGGTCGACGCTGCCGACGACGTCCTGCACGTTCTTCCCGGCCCGGGGCTCCAGCCGGAGGAAGGCGAAGTCCAGGTCGGCCGCCTTGTCCGGCCCCTTCGACAGGTACCGCTTGTCGACGTAGACCCGCCCGGGCTCGACCGCGAAGGCACCGTGCGGCTTCGCCCCGTTGTTGTACTGGGGCACGAACGTCAGGTTCTTCCGTGCCTCCTTGCCGTCGAAGCAGTGACCGGCGCTCATGACCAGGTTCTTGCCCGGGCTGGTCACGACGCTGCCGCTACAGAAGCGCCCGGTGTCCGTGCCGTCCTGCCAGAAGAAGGTGCCGGCCATCGGCAGCCCCTCGAAGGGCTTGCCCGGCGACCGGGCGGCACGCTGCCCGCCGGCCTTCGGAGTCCGCGCGGACGCCGTCCCGTTGAGCTGCCGGTCCTCCGCCACGGGCCGGGCGGCGCGCAGGCGGGCCGCCGTCCAGTAGGCATCGGCGCGCGCCGAGGCGAGAGCGTCGGGGTCCGCCGAGTGGCGGGCGTCGGGGTGCGCCGAGACGCGGGCACCGGCACCGGCGGGGGCCGGTACGGGAACGGGCGGGGCCGGGGCCGGGGCCGGTACGGGAACGGGCGGTTCGGCCGGTTCGGCCTCTGCCGGGGTCAGCGGCAGCAGGGCCAGCGCGGCACCCCCCGCAAGAGCGCCGAGCGTTCTGCGCACATGCATGGTGTTGTTTCCCCCTACGGAGGAGAGCCACGTCAGGTGGTGACGTGCCCTCGTCGAAGCGAGCCATGATCGTACGGCACAACCGGACAAGCGGCCGAATAGGTGATGGACCGCCGCCACCCCTACCCGACCGGCCCTTTCTGTCGGTATGCGCCCATCCTGTCACCGTGTGTTCGCCCGCCTTGCCGGGTGTTTTGTCGCCTTTACCCTGGCAAGAGGGGGAGCCGGGCCCGCGGAGCCGGCGCCCGGAAGCGGGCGTCACGAGCGGGCCACAACGCCGGAGGACGGCACGATGGCCGAGGACGCCGAGGCCCCGGACGAGGGCTACGAGGACTTCCCGGAGACCGAGGAGGAGCCGGACGTGCTGCTCGACGTCCCGGTGCTCAAGGTCGACGAGATCGAGCTGGAGGTGGAGAACCTCACCGCCCGGGTCTCGCTCCAGGCCGAAGTCCTCGATCTGCTGAAGCTCCATGTCGGCGCGGATGTCGCGCTCGGCCGCGTTCACCTCGGTATCAAGGGCGTGGAGGCGCAGGCGCTGCTGAAGGTCCGGCTCGGCCATGTCGCGGGGATCATCGACCGGGTGCTGCAGACGATCGATCAGCACCCGGAGATCCTGGAGCAGATCACGCGTGGGGTGGGCTCCGCCGTCCAGGAGGTCGGCGCGGGCACGAGCAGAGCCGTGGGCGAACTCGGCCGCGGCGCGGGGGAAGCCGTCGAGGACGTCGGCCGGGGCGCGGGCGAAGCGGTCGAGGACGTCGGTCGGGGCGCGGGCGAAGCGGTCGAGGACGTGGGGAAGGGCGCGGGCGAGGCCGTCGAAGGTGTCGGGCGGGGCGCCGGGGAAGCCGTCGAGGGCATCGGGCGGGGAACGGGCGAGGCGGTCGAGGGCGTGGGACGCGGAGCGGGCGAGGCCGTCGAGGACGTGGGACGGGGCGCCGGGGAGACAGCCGAAGCGGTCGGACGCGGCGCGGGCGGAGCGGCGGGCCGGACGGTGGAAAAGGCAGGTGACCGGGCCACCGGGGCGGCGAGCCGGACGGCGAATGCCACCCGCACCAAGAAGGCGGCCGACAGCAAGAAGGCCACCGAGACCAGGAAGAAGGCCGGCACGAAGAAGACGGCCGGCGCCAAGAAGACCGCCGCAGGCAAGAAGCCGGCCGGAGGCAAGAGCGAGACCGGCGCCCGGAAGGCAACAGCGAAGAAGAAGACCGGGACCGCGGGCACGAAGAAGGCCGGCGAAGCCGCCCGTTCCGAGCGCAAGAAGAGCCGGCGGGCCCCGTCGACGGCGGCGGAACCGGACGACTCCGGCCGGCGCACCACCCGGACGACCCGCGGCAAGGCCGAGCGCCGCACGAGCCGCACGAGCCGCACGCGGGAGCGCGACGAGGAGCAGGAGTAGCACGTGCAGGTGCAGGTACCGCCCCAGGAACGGGAACGGGAGCAGGAACGGGAGCGGGAACCGTGAACGGCCCTGCCCGCACAGCCGGTTCGGGCCCGGACACCTGGGATGTCGCGCTGCTCGCCGCGGTCCGGGCGCGTCGGCTGCGGTTCGGCGCGGTGCCGGATGTCGAGGTGCGCTTCCACGGCAGCCCGGGCCGGGAGTCGGTCTCGCGGAGCGTGCGCTCCCGGCTGCCGGACCGTGTCGGGACCGCGGTGGACTATCGCGACCTGCGGATCGACTCCGTCGTGGCCTCCCGGCTCACCGATGACTCCGCGGAGCAGCCGCCTCGACGGCCGCGCCGGGCGGCCCAGCGGGCCCCGCAACCGCCACCGCCACAGCCACGACCCCCGCGGCCTGCGCGACGCCCTGCCCGTCCGCCCCGGCCGACCCGCCGTGCGCTGCCGCCGGTGCGACGTACCGGACGCCGTTCCTGAGCCGCGCCCGTCCCCGGAGCCGCGCTCATGCTGAGCCGTGCCCGTCTTGAGCCATGCCCGCACTGAACCGTGCGCGCCCTGACCATGCACGTCCTGAACCATGTCCGCCCTGGCCGTGCCCGTCGCAAACATGCCCGTCGTGAACGTGCCCGTTGACCCGCCGTTCCCGGTCCGCCCATGAGCAGCCGCGGAGCGTCAGACCGCGCCGGGCCCCGGCCCGAAGGCCTGCGCCTCCCGCTGCCCCAGCAGCCCGGCCGCCCGCAGGAGCACCGACGCGGTGAGCAGACCGCCCCGGATCGCATGCCCGGCCCGTGCGGGGACGCAGCGGTCCCGCGCCGGGTCGTGCTCGGTCATGATGACGCCCGCGTGGTCGGTGGCCGTATCCTCCCGGTGGACGGGCCAACCGCGCGCCTCCAGGGCCGCGGCGAAGGCGTCCGTGTGCTCGCTCCCCATGACCGTGTCGTGGGTGCCGTGCACGAGCCACACCGGCACGGGCGACACCGCGACGGGCGACTCCGGCACGGACGACACCGGCACGGGCGAGGCCTGCATCGGCGACACCGGCACGGGCGAGGTCTCCATGGCGGCGATGTCCTCCAGCGGAACGGTGCCGGTGGTGCGGGCCGGACGGTCGTAGCGGGAGCCGATGCCGACGACGCCCGCGAGGCGCGGGCCGTCGGCCGTTCCGGGGCGCAGGACGACGCCCATGGCGGCCGGGGCGCCCGCCGACCAGCCCGCGAGCACGAACCGTTCGGTGTCACCGCCGTGGCCGGCGGCGAAGTCCCGGGCGAAGGCCAGGGAGTCCAGCAGCTGGGAGCGCCCGCCGTCGGGGGCGTCGGAACCCCAGTCGGGGACGCACACCCGCAGCCCCGCCCGGGCCACGGTGGCGGCCAGCGGCCCGAGGATGTCGCGCTCGTCCGGTGCGATGCCGTGCCAGAGCAGTGCGGTGGGGCCGCGGTCCGGCGCTCCGGGGCCGGGACGGTAGACGTCGACCGCCTTGCCCCCTGCGGTACGGGCGAGCGTGCGGCGCACCCCGAAGTCGGGGGCTCCGGGGACACGTTGCGCCTCGGCGGCGCCCTGGCGGACGTCCTGGTCCGGGGTCCTGGCTGGGGTCCTGGCCTCCCCACGAGGCGTTCCGGCGTCCGGTGTCACAGCGCGGCGCTCCTGCTCCTGTCCGGCCGTGGTCCGCCGGTTCCGGCGGCCGACGGCGTGCGTCGTCGGGCGGCGGACGAGCGGGTCACTGGATCTGGCGGCGGACGAGCTCGCGGAACATGCCGCCCGTATCGGCGAGCAGGTCCGCGGGCGCCCCCTCCTGCACGACCCGGCCGTCCGACATGACGATCACCCGGTCGGCGTCCATGACCGTGGACAGCCGGTGGGCGATGACGACCCGGGTGGAGCGCAGTTTGCGGGTGCTCTCGCTCACCACGCGCTGGGTCTCGTTGTCCAGCGCGCTGGTCGCTTCGTCGAAGAACAGGATACGCGGGCGGCGGATCAGCGCCTGGGCGATCATCAGCCGCTGCCGCTGGCCGCCGGAGACGGTGCCGCCCCCGTCCGAGAGGACGGTGTGCATGCCCATCGGCATCGCCTTGATGTCCTCGGCCAGGCCGGCCATCTCCGCGGCGTCCCAGGCCTCTTCCAGCGAGAACATCTCGGCGCCGCAGATGCAGTCCAGGATGGAGCCGGTGAACGGCTGGGAGTTCTGCAGCACGACGCCGCACTGCCGTCGCACCGCCGACTGGTCCAGCGCCGAGAGGTCCTGCCCGTCGTAGAGGACGTCGCCCGCGGTGGGCCGGTCGAAGCCGATGAGCAGCCGCAGCAGGGTCGACTTGCCGCAGCCGCTGGCGCCGACGATCGCCACGAACTCGCCGGGCCGCACCCGGAAGGACACGTCGTCGAGGACCAGCGGGCCGTCGTCGCTGTACCGGAAGGACAGGCCGCGGGCCTCGATGCCGCCGGTCAGCTCGCCGGGCTGGGTGCTGCCGCCGCGGACCTCGGGGACCTCGTCCAGCACCGGCTTGATCTGCTCGAACATCGGCAGCACGGCGGCGGCCGAGAGCAGGGCGCCGGTGAGCTGGTTGACGGAGGTCAGCAGCATCGTCACCGCGGTGTTGAAGGTGAGGAAGCCGCTGGTCGACAGCGATCCCCGGGCCGGGCCGGCGAGCAGCACGAACATGATGAGGGTGCAGAGCGGCAGGTAGACGGCGTTGACGACGGTGATGAGGTTCTTGATCCGGCCGACCCGCTGCTGGAGTTCCCGGCTGCGGGCGAACTCGCGGGCCCAGGCCGCGTAGGCGAAGCTCTCGGCCGCGGCGACCCGCAGTTTGGGCAGTCCGCGCAGCGTCTGGAACGCCTGGTTGTTGAGCTTGTTGTTGAGCTCGATCAGCCGCCGCTGCCAGCGCAGTTGCCACAGCCCCATGGCGAGGAACACCGAGGCGATCACGATCAGCATGCCGATCGCGGTCAGCGCCAGCGGGACGCTGTAGCAGAGCAGCAGGACGAGGTTGACCGCGCCGACCGTCCCGGCCTGCACGGCGATCGAGCTGATCCCGGAGAGCACCCGCCGGATGGTGCTGATCCCCATGGCCGCGCTGGCCAGCTCCCCGGTGGACCGCTCGGCGAAGAACCGCGTCGGCAGGCGCAGCAGCCGGTCCCAGATGGCGGGTTGCAGGGTGGCTTCGACGCGCCCCTCCATGCGCAGGATGGAGGTGTTCTGCAGCAGCATGAAGGCGGCGGAGACCAGGGAGGTGGCCACCAGCGCCAGGGAGGTCTGCACGATGAGGCTGTTCTCGGCGTTCGGCACATAGGTGCCGAGCACGGTGCCGGTGGCGATGGGGACCAGCGCGCCGAGGCCGACCGCGACGAGGCCGCCCAGCACGAGGTTGCGCAGGTCGAGCCGGGTGCCGCGGAGGCTGAACAGCAGCAGCCGCCAGGCGGGCATCCCCTGTTCGGGCAGCGGCCGGTAGAACATCACGGCGCGGGGCTCGAATCCGGCGGCCTCCGCCTTGCCCAGGCGCGTCCGCTCGCCGCTGGTGGCCTCCACGGCCTCGTACCGGCCGCGGCGCCAGAGCAGCGCGACCGGCTCGCCGGTGTCGGCGCGGTGGCCGACCAGGGGGCCGATGTTCTCCCGCCACCAGCGTCCGTCGAGCTTGATGACGCGGGTGCGGAAGCGCGAGCTGAGGGCGATGCGTTCCACCGGGTTGAGCCGGTCGTTCAGGGAGCCGCCGCCGGTGGGTTCGCTGACGGTGATGCCGGCCGCGGCCGCCACCTTGCGGCAGACCTCCAGGGTGGCGTCGTCGGTTCCGGCGGCCGGGCCCGACCGGTTCCGCCGCGACCGGTTCATGGAGGCCAGCAGCGCCTGGTCGGCCTGGGCGCGCACGGTCTCGCCGGCCTCGATGCCCGCGGCCGTCCGGTCCTCGTGGGCGCGTTCGAGCTGCTCGATCCAGCCGTCCAGCGCGAACAGCAGCCGGGAGAGCTGGTTGACCATCTGCTGCCACAAGGCGCCGTCGATGAGCAGGTCGGCGGCGGCGTCCGTGCTGTAGGCGGCGCCGTACTGCACGCTGCCGGGCGCGACGGGCATCCACAGGATGTCGTCGTCGGCCGAGCCGTACGCGGTCTCCACGGCCGCGGTCTCCACGGCCGCGGCCGGAGCCTCGTCGGAGTCGGGTGCGGGCGCGCCGGCCCCGGGGGCGAGCTGCCCGTCGAGGGGTGCTTCCAGGAGCACGCGCAGGCTGCGCCCCACGCCGCGGGCGAAGGCGTCGTCCAGCGCGGAGAGGGCGGTGGCGGGGGCCTGGGCATAGGGGTCGCCGTAGCCGGTGCCGCCCGACGGTCCGTACGCGGTGCCGTAGCCGTAGTGCGTGCCGTGGCCGTCGGAGTGTCCGTAGCCGTCCGGGGTGCCGTAGCCGCCGTGGGTTCCGTAGCCGGACTCCGTCCCGTAGCCGGCCTCGGTCCCGTAGCCGCCGTGCGCCGCGTACCCGTTCGCGGTGCCGTAGCCGTACTCCGGGGCGTACTCGGTGGGGAAGAGTTCGCGGAGCTGGATCCGGCGCAGTACGCAGCCGCGCAGCGGCCGGCCGACGAGGGTGTGCCGGGGGCCTTCCACCGGGCCGAGCAGCAGGGTGCCGGTGCCGAGCCGGCCGAGGAAGTGCCAGTGGCCTTGCTGGCCGGCGTCGACGGCGAACAGGTCCAGGGCGCCGTCGGCCACCAGCCACAGCACGTGCGGCCCCTCCAGCGACAGGCTGCGCACACCGGCGCAGTCGACCGCGGTGCCCAGGCCTCCGAGGGCGTCGACCACCACGTCGCCGGACCCGCCGGTGCCGGGGCCGGTACCGCTGCCGGGCTCGCCGGTGCCGGTGGCGGCGGGGTGGTGCACGGATGACACGTCAATGCTCCTTGACCAGCTCGGCGTACGGTCCCCCGGCGAGGACGAGGTCCTCGTGCCGGCCGCGCTCGACGATGACGCCGCGGTCCAGCACGACGATCTCGTCGCTGTCGCGCACGGTGCTCAGCCGGTGGGCGATGACGACGCAGGCGCAGCCCCGCCGCCGCAGGTTGTCGATGATGACCTGTTCGGTCTCGGCGTCCAGGGCGCTGGTGACCTCGTCGAGGACGAGGATGCTGGGCCGCCGGACCAGGGCCCGGGCGATCTCCAGGCGCTGCCGCTGGCCGCCGGAGAAGTTCCGGCCGTCCTGTTCCACCCGGCTCCGCAGACCGCCGGGCCGCCGGGCGATCACCTCGTGCAGCGCCGCGTCCTTGAGGGCGGCGGTGACGGCCTCGTCCGGGATGGACGGGTCCCACAGGGCCACGTTGTCGCGGACGGTGCCCTCGAAGAGGAACACGTCCTGGTCGACGAAGGACACCGAGGCGGACAGCGCGCTGCGGGAGAGGTCCTCCAGCCGCTGCCCGTCGATGCGGATGGCCCCTTCCCACGGGCTGTAGAGGCCCGATATCAGCCGGGAGACGGTGGACTTGCCGCTGCCGGAGCCGCCGACGAGCGCGACCTGCTGTCCCGGGCCGACCGACAGCGAGAAGTCGGTGAGCAGCGGCTTGTCCAGCGGGCTGTAGCCGAAGGTGACGTTCTCCAGCGTCACATGGCCCTTGAGCCGGCGGGTGCTGGCCTCCGGCTCGCGCCGGGTGTAGAGCGAGTCCACCGGGAAGTTCTCGACGTCCTTGAGGCGGGCGACGTCGGCGGCGAAGTCCTGGATGCGGCCGGCCACGCCGTTCAGCCGGGTGATGGGGGCGGTGAAGCTGGTCACCAGCGCCTGGAACGCGACGAGCAGGCCGATGGAGATGTGCCCCTCCACCGCGCGCAGCCCGCCGATCAGCAGGATCATGGCGCTGTTGAGCGTGGCGAGGGTCGGGGCGACGACGGCCAGCACCGCGCTGGGGACGCCGAGCCGCTGCTGGATGTCCAGGGTGGTGGCGTGCTGGCCGGCCCAGCGGCGGAAGTAGCCGTTCTCGCCGCCGGTGGCCTTCATGGTCTCGATGAGCTGGAGGCCGCTGTAGGAGGTGTTGGTGAGCCGGGCGCTGTCCGCGCGCAGCTTCTGGGTGCCGGTGGCCCGGATGCGGATCACCACCCGCATCGCCACCACGTTGAGCAGGGCGATCAGGATGCCGATGACGGTCAGCTGCGGGTCGTAGGCCCAGAGCAGGAACGCGTACATGACCACGACCACGGCGTCCACCCCGGCGGCGGCGAGGTCGCGCGCCAGGGTCTCGGCGACGGTGTCGTTGGACTGGAGGCGCTGGACGAGGTCGGCCGGGTTGCGCTGGGAGAAGAAGGTGACCGGCAGTCTCAGCAGGTGGCGCAGGAACCGGGCGCTGCTCAGCGTGGACGAGATGATGCGCCCGCGCAGCAGGTTCGCCTGTTGGAGCCCGGTGAGGACGGCGGTGAGGACCACGGCCGCCCCCATCGACGCGAAGAGCACGCCGAGCAGCGACGTCTGGTGGCCGAAGAGGAACAGGTCGATGTACGTCCGGCTGAGCGCGGGCACCGCAGCGCCGACGACGACCAGCAGGAAGCTGGCGATCACCGCGGCCAGCATGGTGCCCGAGGTGCCGCGCAGCCGGGCGGGCATGGCGCCCATGATGCCCGGTTTGCGGCCACCGCGGCGGAATCCGTCGCCGGGCTCGAAGGTGAGCACGACGCCGGTGAAGCTGGAGTCGAACTCCTCCATGGGGACGAACCGGCGGCCCTTGCCGGGGTCGTTGATGTGCACGCCGCGGCGGCCGAGGCGCCGCCCCATGCCGTCGTAGACGACGTAGTGGTTGAACTCCCAGAAGAGGATGGCCGGCCCGCGCACCTCGGCGAGCGCGGCGGGCTCCATCTGCATGCCCTTGGCCTGGAGGCCGTAGGAGCGGGCCGCCTTGAGCACGTTGCTGGCCCGGGAGCCGTCGCGGGACACGCCGCAGGCGATCCGCAGTTCCTCCAGCGGGACGTGGCGGCCGAAGTGGCCGAGCACCATGGCCAGGGACGCGGCGCCGCACTCCACGGCCTCCATCTGCAGCACGGTGGGGCTGCGGACGGTCTTCTGCCGGGTGGCCTTGGGCACGGGGGCGGGCCGCTTCGGGCGGCGGCGGCCACCGCTCGGGCCGGGCCGGCGCCTGCCGCGGTCGGGCTGCGGGGCGGCGGACGGGGCGTCCTGCGCGGTGCCGGCAGCGTTCCGGGGCGTGGCGCCGGAGGTGTCCTGGGGCACGGTACGGGAGGTGTCCTGGGGCGCGGTGCGGGAGGTGTCCTGGGGCGTGGTCACGGCAGCAGCCAATCGACGGGGCGCTGCTCGGCGAGGTGTACGGCTCCGCTGACCATGGTGGTGGATTCGATCGGGTACGGCGGCCCCTGTTTCGACGACCAGGCGTAGCCGGACTTGGTGCCGGCGGACCGTTCGAGCCGGACCTTGACGGCCACCGGGTGGCCCTTGGCGGCGAACTGCGCGCCGAGCTGACTGTCCCCGAGGAAGCCGCTGATCTGCCGCCGGGTCTGCGGCACCCGCCCGACGGCGAGGACCCGGCCGCGGAGCACGCCGAACCGCTGCGTGGGAACGGACTGGACGGTGAGGTCCACCTTCGCTCCGACCGGGACCGTGGAGGCGTTGCTGCCCTGGACGTACAACATGGCGACCAGGGGGTCCTTGGCGTCGGAGACCCGCTCCACGGTCGCGACGTCGGTTCCGGTGGTCACCACGGAGCCGATCTTGGAGACCAGGGAGGTCACCCGCCCCGGGGCCACGGCGCGGACCGCCCGGGTGCCCTGCTGGGTGCGGACGCCGAGCACGGGGGCCCCGGCCCGCAGGGTCTGTCCCTCTTTGGCGAGGACGGCGGTGACCTGCCCGGTCACCGGGCTCTGGAGGACGTAACTGCCCTCCGCGTGGGTGAGGATGCCGGGCGCGCTCAGCTTGGAGGACACGGTGCCGGTCACGGCCCAGAAGCCGGCGACGGCCATGACGACGACCGTGACGGCCAGCACCAGCCGTCCCTGGGGCCGTGCGAAACGCACGGGTACATCAAGCTCTTCAGGCGATTGCAGCTTGGAAAGCGCCTTTTGCCGGAACTGCACGGGACTATTCCTTCAACTGCATTCGTCTCGATCAGGCACAACGGTGCATGACCGTAACACAGCAACCGACGGACGGATCCGCCCTCGATTGCTGCCCATGACAAACCGGGTGCGGCCGAAGACATCCGTGAACCCCGGAACAGAAGTTCCGGGGTTCACGGCGGCCTCAGGGATTCAAGAGACCCCCGGGGCCGGGAGTCGCCCTCGGCTGTGCAGCCTGGTGGCGATCAGCCTCAGAGACCGGCGAGACCGGTGACCGGGGCGGTGTTGACACCGGTGACCTCGGTGGCCAGACCGGTCACACCGGCGACCGTCGGCAGAACGGAGTCAACGGTGCCAACGGTGTCGGCGACGACCGGGCCGAGCACGCCACCGGAGATGGTGTCCAGGTCGGCGTCGGCAATCTCGCGGGTCTCGACCTGGGGGGTGAAGTCGTTACGCATGACCTGCGTTCCCTTCGTTTGCTTTGGGGTGTTTGAAAGAGATCCGACCGGTTCGGCGACAATCGATCCGGACGGTTCAACGGTCGTCTTTGATACCCGAAACCCGGGAACCATTTACTCAACTTCCGCGTCTCGCAAGATGAAATCACGGCGACCGGCGCACCTGCCAGCCGACCAAGGCTTGTTTTGGTGAACGTTGCACGGCCTTAACGCCCTGACGTGCAGCTTTGACCACCGGATGGTGACGAGTCCTTCACATGGTTCACCGTTCAACTCTCCGCGAGGCACCTTTCCGGGGCGCGACACCGGACATACCAGCGCGTAACTGCGATGCACCGGGAGCCCCATGAGGGCGTATGGGATTCGTGTGCGCCTTCTGCGGACGAGATGTGCAGGTTCCTCAACCGCGGTTTTGTGAACGGCAGGTGACGGCACACTTGGTTCAACGCGCCCACCACGCACGACTCCTGTATGAATCGGGCCGATTCCAGACTTCCGGCGACGCCTCGGCCGCTTAACCATCTGCAGCAATAGGAGCATGTTTTCCGCGATCTGGGGACCAGTTCACCGAAAAGGCCCGGACAGCAGAGAAATCGCACGTAGGCGAAGAACCCGACCGCCATCCCACTCCACACCGGGGAGGGAATCAGGCCGGAAACGGGACGGAATCGGTCACCAACTCGATGCGAACCGGTACGGGTTGCCGCCGAGTGAACCAGGACGACTCCAATCCGCCTCGCTCACTCAATATCACCCCATGCCGGAGTCATCGGCAACACGGGGCACACCGGCGCACCGGCGCCCAAAAGGGAAATCAAACGGATGGCTTTCGCTCGACCCGATCGGACATCCCGGCATACAGCCGGACAACAGCTGACCATTGCCGTTGTGTATTTCCCGTCACCGGATCGCCGGCCCTGCCCCGCTCGGTGCAGGGTGCCTGTCCGCCCGGGGTGCCGCGGGAGCGGCGACGGGCCGCGGGAGCCGCGGGAGCGTGGGCGGGCCGCGGGATCGTCGGCGGGGCGGCAGGATCGTCGGCGAGGCGGAGGGATCATCGGCGGGCGCTCGCCATCCGGGCGGCGACCGCCGCGGGACCGGCGGACCGCTGTGCCGAACGGAGCTCCACCGCACGGCCACCCGGCCCCCCGCCGATCGCCGAAGGTGGTGCGGGGCAGCGACTTCCGTCGACGGGGCCGAGCCCGTCGGCCGATGTGCCCGCGGGGGCGCCCCGCCCAGGCTTGCCCCATGACCTCTTCCATGCCCTCGGCACCGATCCCCCGCCGCACCCTGCTCGCGGGCACCGCGGCCCTGGCCACCGTCGGCGCCACCGCCTGCGCCGCCGATCCCGCGCGTGCCCGTCCGGCACCCTCCGGCACGACGGAGTCGCTGCGGACCGCCTCCTCGCTCACCCACGGGGGACTCGGCCACAAGGGACTCGCCTACAAGGGGCTCAACTTCGACACGGACCGCGACGTCTGGCGAACCGAGTACGTCCGCCGGGAGATCGCGGCCATCCGCGAGCAGCTGCACTGCAACGCGATCCTGCTGCTCGGTCACGACCTCGACCGGCTGACGGAGGCCGCCTCGATCGCGGCCGGGCACGGGCTGTTCGTCTGGTTCGAGCCGCGGCAGTTCGACCGCGACGCGGAGGAGACCCTCGCCTTCCTCGGCAAGGTGGCGCGCGCCGCCGAGCGGCTGCGCACCCGCCACCCGGACGTGGGCATCTCGCTCGGCACGGAGCTGACCATCTTCATGTCCGGCCTGGTACCGGGCAAGGACTACAACGAGCGCGCCCAGGCGCTGCACCGCCCCGAGTCGGCCGGATTCCAGAAGCGCCTGAACGTCTTCCTGGACCGGGCCGTGCGGACCGTACGGACGCTGTTCCGGGGCCGCGTCACGTACAGCTCCGGGGAGTGGGAAGAGGTCGACTGGCACGGCTTCGACATCCTGGGGCGCAATCTCTACCGGACCGCCGACAACAGGGCCGGCTACACCGACCAGGTGCGCGCCCTGCACCGGCACCGCAAGCCCGTCGTCATCACCGAGTTCGGCTGCTGCACCTTCACGGGAGCCAGGGAGCAGGGTGGCGCGGGCTACACCGTGGTGGACTGGGAGCGGCAGCCTCCGGTGGTGAAGGACGGCTACGTGCGGGACGAGCGGGAACAGGCGGACGAGATCGGCGCGCTGCTGGACCTCTACGCGGCGGAGCGGGTGCACGGCGCCTTCGTCTACAACTTCATCGCCCCCGACTCACCCCACTCACCTCAGCGCCGCCACGACCTGGACATCGCCAGCTTCGCTCTGGTCAAGACCTTCCCCACCGGAACACGGCGCGGCTACGCGGAGACCGGACAGTGGGAGCCGAAGCAGTCGTTCCATGCGGTGGCCCGACGGTTCCGGTGAGCTGCTGTACCGGACGCGCGGCGCCGATGCGGAGGGGGACGAGGAAGACCACCACCGTCGGCCCTCTCACCCGGGCACGGGTGGCGCGGCGGTACGAACTTCAGCGCCAGGCAGCGGTGCTCGGGTCGATGCCGTGGGCCTGTGCGTTGGCGTCGATGACGCGGCTGAGCCAAGCAGCGAGTCCGGGGTGCACGCGGTCGTAGTAGGCGGTGAACTCGGCGTCCTCCCGGTACATGCGCCCGAGGCAGACCTGCATCTCGTGGGTGAGGTGGAAGTAGGCGTCGAAGGCCTCCCGGTGGCGTTCCGCGAGCCGGTTGGCTTCGGCGCTGCCGGGGACGATGCCCTCCCGCATCGCTACGGCGAGGTCGCTCTCGAGCGCCGCGTTCGCCTGGGCGATGGCCTTCCAGTCGTCGGGTCCCCGGGTGGCGGCGCGCTCGGCGTACTCGGCCCACTGCGGGGTGTCCCCCCAGCGTTCCCGGGCGCGGAGGACCCCTTCGGGTTCCCAGTCGGGGCCGAAAATGGCGG
This sequence comes from Streptomyces sp. NPDC002055, assembly GCF_040296705.1. Classification (NCBI taxonomy): domain Bacteria; kingdom Bacillati; phylum Actinomycetota; class Actinomycetes; order Kitasatosporales; family Streptomycetaceae; genus Streptomyces; species Streptomyces sp. NPDC002055. Next base: position 1,082 of record NZ_JBEOXS010000016.1, on the reverse strand, counting down.
CCTGTTGTTCAACTGTCAGCAGGATGCCCTGCTCGTGCGCCCGGATCATCCGGTCCAGGCCCTCGACCAGGTCGTTGAGGCGTGCGATGCGCTCCTGGACCTGGTCGCGCTGCGTACGCAGCGCCACGGTCGGGTCCACCGCCTGGGCGTGGAGCAGTTCCCGAATGGTGTCGAGCGGGAGACCGAGCTCGCGGTACACCACCACACGCTGGAGACACGCAATATCCGTGGCGGTGTAGAGGCGGTATCCGCCGTGCGTGCGCAGTGACGGGGAGGCCAGGCCGATCTCGTCCCAGTGGTGCAGGGTGCGCACGGTGACGCCCAGCCGCGACGCCGCCCGACCGACGGTCATCCCGGAGGTCTCGGCGGCGTCCGCGGGCAGGCTCATGCCTCACAGTCTCCCATCAGCTTCCGCCATCAGCGATCGTCGGACTTCGGAGGAGTGATGCCGACCGCTGCCAGGTTGCGGGCCTCCTGGCTCTCGGGATCGAAGGGCTTGGCGGCGGTGAAGATCACCCGCGCGTTCTCCGGTGTGACCACCTCGACGTCAACGGTGTTCCAGGGGGTGTGCCTCGGACCTTCGGTGCAACCCGGCTGCAGCGCCTCGCATGCCTCGACGATCCGGTCGATCTCGCTGAGTACGCACGAGAAGCTCACGCTCGCCGCCGGCGTCGACGTCACCTTGCCGGTCGCGGGCACCAGAAGCGCGTCCTGGAAGGCCCACCGCCGCAGATGGGTGACCTGTTCAGGGATGCTGAACAGATCGATGAACCCGAATCCGTTGACCCAGAAGTCCACCGACGCGGCCAGGTCCGGTGTCGGAATCGTGACGAACATCGGCATCCCGTAGATGCCCCGGAACGGCTCCGGCGGAACCGCGTCCACCGCGGGGTCAGGGACAGGGCTTATCTCGAAGGCGTTGTAGTAATCGCTCATGCCTGAAGCCTGAACCCTCACGTAACGAGAGGGTCAAGTCATCTCAGCGGGCAGCGGGCAGCGGGCAGCGGGCAGCGGGCAGCGGGCAGCGGGCAGCGGGCAGCGGGCAGCGGGCAGCGGGCAGCGGGCAGCGGGCAGCGGGCAGC